>JAUSPR010000259.1 GCA_030655715.1 Thermoplasmata archaeon | reverse complement strand
TAGAGCGTGGTGCTCCTCATGCCGATATGTTCCACACGGCAGTAATCACCATTCTCCATAAGCACCAGGTCGCCTACCTTGAATGGCCGGTCAGTGAGCAGGAAAATTCCGCTGATGAAATTGCCTAACGTGTCTTGGGCTGCGAATGCAATGACCAGACCGATAACGCCCATTCCTGCCAGCAGCAGTGTGACGTCAACACCGAATAGGTTGAGGACCGAGATGATGGCTATTCCCACTATCAGGATCATACCCATTTTCTCGAACAGCGGCAGCATCACGTCGTCGAGGGTCGTTTCGGACTTTTCCGCGTAAGCCTTGCCCCAGGACAATAGCACGTCCTTGAATATCTTGAAGGCCATCCAGCAAATCAAGAAAATAAATAGAAGAGAATATACGATTTCAAGTGCATTAACCACGCTCCAGGAAAAGTTCAGAACTTCCAGAGAAGTGACGATGCCATAGGCAATAATGAGACCAAATACCGGGCCTTTCACGATAGCCAATATTTTATCGTCCAGGTCGGTATCGGTCCGTTTGGTGAATTGCTTGACCACAGGATCTAGCACGAAATATATTATAGAACCAATGATGAGCCAGAGAAGTACCGTTGTTATGAAAACTCCCCATTCGTTGTTGAGCGCGGGAATGTAATTTCCGAGAGGGTCATCGAACCAGCCCAGAACCTTTGTCGGCGGAACATAAGCACCGCCAACAATCGTGGTGGTGACATTGCCCATGTCCCGCTCCCACTGTTCCTCGGTGACCAGGTCTCTGACAGTGCCCGTAAGATGTATTGTGTTC
This sequence comes from Thermoplasmata archaeon, assembly GCA_030655715.1. Lineage (GTDB taxonomy): Archaea > Thermoplasmatota > Thermoplasmata > SG8-5 > SG8-5 > UBA147. The sequence continues at coordinate 2,020 of JAUSPR010000259.1, read as the reverse complement.
TCGGGATAGTCCCTTGTTTTGGGTGCCGTGACATTGAGCTCTATGCTGTGGAATTCGCCCGGGTTCAGGACAAAGTATGAATCGCCTTCTGCCAAATGGGCCTCCCAGCCGAAATCATCGCCGTTGATATCAATAAGAAGCGTATGAGGTGTTGTCCCGTTATTGTAAACACCCCACAAATAGATGGCGCTGCTGTCCATTTTCACTTCCATGGTGCTTACTGTCGGTTCAAATATATGCATGTCGCCCGGCGACGCACTGGCCGTGGGTAACATTGCTGAGAATGACAGCGAAAGCATGATTACGGTCAACAGGATGATGGCAAGGTTTCGAAATTTCATGAATCAGATTCCTCTAGGCATGGATATGCATATCATTATTAAAGTTTTCACCTCTCCGCAAGTATTTATACAATGGAACCGATACAAATGCGATGGCAGATTATCTTTCATTGACAAGACTGGGGGTGGCCCTTGCCTTCATGGTTGCCGCCTCAGTCATGGACTGGCGCACCCGGAAGGTCCGCAACAAGGTCTGGATAATACTGGGCCTCGTGGGCATGGGGGTTCTGGCACTACAGATGCTCATGGATTGCTCCTTCTTGGACACTGGCCAGGCAACCTACAACATGGGCCATTTCCTGATATTCGTTCCCATTGGAATTATCTTCCTGGATGTGTTCTGGGACAGGGAGCCATTGTATGATGAAGGAAAAATCAATTCCGTACCTATACTTCTCTATGCGATTGTCTTGCTGATAACCCTGGCCATGGTTGTGCTGGAGGGTATGACGGTCGAGACCGGGCAATTGCTCGCGATTCCGGTCGTGATGATGGTATTCATTGCTTTCTTCTATATGGGCATAATCCGTGGGGGCGCGGATGCAAAGGCATTGATGGCATTGGCAATAATGTTCCCTGTCTACCCGATTCTCGAAGGCCTGCCATTGATCAGCTATCCTGCGAATGCAATTGATGCAGTCCAGATGACATTTCCCTTCGCATTTCTCATACTCATGAATGCGGCAATTCTCCATGCGATTGCCGGTCCCACAATCAGGTTCTTCAAGAATCTGGTGCGCGGCGACCGCGGTTTTCCTGAGATGTTCCTCGGTTACCGCATGGACATCGAAGAGATACCGAAAAACTTTGTCTGGCCCATGGAGGCTGTGGAGGACGGCGAGATAGTCATCATGGTATTTCCCAGAAAGGACGGGGATATCAAAAAGGAGCTGGCCAAGTTAAAAGAAATGGGCGAGACCAGGATATGGGTGACGCCTAAAGATCCCTTCATCATTCCCATGACTGCCGGAATAATCTTCAGCATTATTATCGGAAATATGGTCGCGTTATTTTTCTGAATTTATAATTTCACTTTTTTACCGCTGGCGTCCCTCTTCCACTTGCCGAAATCTTCCTGCATGGCAAGCTCGCTTGCCAGGAAGACAGGACCATCATTGCACACTGTGAATTTGCCGCACTGGCATGACCCGCAAAGCCCGATACCGCATTTCATGTATCGTTCAAGTGACACCTGGCATTCTATTCGGTATTTTGAGGCAATCTCAACAACTCCCTTGAGCATTGGTTCAGGGCCACAAGAAATAATGAGTTCCGGTTTATTCTCGTCAATCAATTTTTCCGCAACCTGGGTCACGAATCCTTTGTGTCCAACAGAGCCATCGTCGGTCGCAATATGAACCTCTGCCCCAGCCTTTTTCAGGCGGTCCGCAAAAAGCAGTTCCGATGCTGTCTTTGCGCCGATGGCGCACCTGACCTTCTTCCCCTCTCCAAGTGCCTTCTCGACTGCCATTGCTAGTGCCGCGGTTCCGGAACCGCCTCCCACTGCCAGAATATTGCTGCCTGATAGTTCGAACCCGTTTCCCAGTGGTCCTTTGATGCCGATTTTATCTCCTTTCTTGAGACCATGTAGCGCGTGTGTGGCTATACCCACATCCATGGCGGTGATGCCTCCGTTATAGGATAATGACATGGGAATTTCATCAACTCCCGGTATCCAG
>JAUSPR010000213.1 GCA_030655715.1 Thermoplasmata archaeon | reverse complement strand
TCCTCCTTCGCTTTGATATCCTTTTCAGGTCCGGGAATTTCTGGCTTTTTAATGCCACTCAGACCATAATCGCAGACGGGACAATTCTCCCTGGTGCCGTCAACGGAAGCGGAACATTCAGGGCACATGATGAAACTTCTTTCTGAAAAGGTAGATTCAAGGTCGTCATCCAACTCAAGTTCTGTAACAATGAGGCTGGACAATTCGTCAACAACCTGCTCTTCAGAGGATATTTTGTTGGCGGTATTTTTGTCTATTTTGGCACCGCAAAGGCCGCAACTCTCCCTGGCACTATTAACGAATGAGCCGCATTCCTGGCACACCAGGAAGCCCAGGTCTTCATCCTCACTTTTAACCTCATCTACGGCGTTCATCAGGCCCTGGCCGAGCATGTCCTCCTTGTCCTTTTCTGAAAACATTCGACCGCAAACCGCGCACATCTCGGATTCGATATGTACCGGAACTCCGCACTCAGGGCATTTTGATATCAATTCCTCCATTTTCATCATGGTCTGGTCAGTGTGCACCACCATCTCAACGGCCGCGCCGCAGGTCTGGCATGCTGTTGTGTTCTTATCCACAAAAGCGCCACACTCGAAGCAAAGCCAGATACCGAACTCATTCTGGAAATCTGAGTCCACTGCATCCCGGGAAATGCCCAATTTTTCCAGCACACCATCGATGGCCCGGGCATATCTGTCGTTCTTTGCCCCGACAACTTCACTATGTTGGGCCATAGCGTCATCAATGGATTCCAGTGGTTCAATCAGGACCTTCATTTCCGGGTCTGAGAAGAATGACTCTGGAGCAAGATAGACCCCGGCCATGTTCTTTGCCCCCAATTTGGCAAGGTTCTTGGTAAGAAAGTCATATGCCATTATTTCTCCGAATAGACTGACCATCGTAGGAAGTGCATCCACGATCATGACGCGTTTCTCGGCCTTGGAAGTTCGCCTCATGGCCTTGTTCACAGCCATGTTGATATTCACCAGATTGCGGGCGCAATACAATATTCCAGATTCTTCCTCCACTCCCACTATGCTACGCGTCTTATAAGTCTCCCAATCAATGACAGCCAATATTTTTCTCTCATCGGCTGAAAGGCCAGTCAAAAGGTTCATACTTCCCGGGCTTGAGGTGATGGCTATGACAGCGAATCCACTCTTCAGAGCCATGTTTATGATGGCCTTCAGGTCCTTGTGGTCACCCGGTAGTGCAAAGCCTGTTCCACCTACCGCAAGGGCGTTCCTCAGGTTCTTTTCGTTATAGCTCATTCGAACCTCAGTAGATTATTTCCTCATGGTCTATCTCGATGCCAGATTTCGTGATCAGGAACGGATGTTTGTAAGGTTCGTGCCTCGTGAACCTCATCTTGTAGATGGTTATGGTACGTCTGTACTCGCCGCCAACATTTTCATACCCGAGAGATATTATTGAATCAGCCAGGAATTGCTCAACGTCGAACCTGGTTCTCAGGTTTTCAACCGCCTCGGTGATAAGAATGCTCGTTACATCCTGATTTTTCAGGAATCTGCAGAAGGCGAACATCTCTCTTCTCAGCTCCTCCTGGTTTCCGTAATACAGGCCGATAGCAGATATGGAATCGATGACCAGGCGTCTGGCACCGGTCTTATTCAGCATTTTTTCCAGGAGGTCCCTCAGGTTCGCGAAGCTGACAATGCCCAGATTAAGTTCCTCGCCCATGTCTACCTCGGTCCTTATCTCGCCAAAATCCAGTAAATAAATTTTACCATTCTTTTCCAGTGATTGCAGGTCCATTCCGTAGGCCTTGGCCGCCCTCAGGACATTGTCCCGGCTCTCCTCAAGTGTGATGTATATGCCTACATCTCCGTAATCCACAGCACCACGATGCACATATTGCATGCAGAACAGGCTCTTCGCGCTTCCGGCCGGTCCGGATAATAAGTTCACTGTTCTGTCTGGAAACCCGCCCTCTGCCAATTCATCAAGTCCGTTTATTCCGGTCTTCACTCTCATTCATTCGCCTCCGAAGTATTTGGTTGGTAAATCATGAATAATCTGACCGTGCGTGGCGGTAACGGCGTCAAGCGATGCCCTTGCCAGCGCTTTTATTGTCAACTCACCATACTCTCGCGTTTCAACTGTTAAAATAATGGTTATTGTTTTCAACATTTTTTCTGTTTGGGCATATGTTTTGTCAAGAGAATTATTCTCAAGCCAGGTTATGATTTTACTATCGATGCCAGGTATTTTCTTCCAGTCTCTTAGAACATTCTCCACTGTTCTCCCGCCGAATCGTCCCAGTCTTTCCAGTATGTCTCGGAGCAATGCCCCCATGAACTCCGCGTTTCCAGTATCGGCACCTCCTTCCAGGTTCAGTTCAATAACCATTCTTGTGGAAAAGAGGGAATATTCCTGGGCGCTTCTGGTCTTGCCTTTCCGGACCCTCCTGTCAAGGAAACCTGCCTCATGAAGTAAATTTAGGCGCTTCACCGCAGTGGCTACATGCGTTTCCATATCCTTTGCAACCTCGCTGGCAGTTGCCCAATCATGTTTCTTCAAGCAAATAAGCGTGTCCAGGGCGCCTTCCGAGCCAAGCGCATTCAGTTTCATCCGCACATCATTGTCCATGCAATCACAAATTTCACGAAGTGTGAAATATTATTTAGTATGTTACATTAATAATAGAATATATGTCTTTGGGTAAATTATACTTATAGTGAAATATCTATACACAATAAATTATTAACAAACAATCTATTGCGGCTGATATGCCAAAGAAAGAAGATAATAGGATGTACAGGGACCTATCCTGGACCTGGCCAATAATCAGCCCGCCAGAGGATTATGCTGATGAGGCGAGTCAGTTCATTAAAGCAATAGAGAAACATTCCAAGATTCCTGTCAAGACATTACTTAACCTGGGTTGTGGAGGCGGTCATAACGATTTTCATCTGAAAAAGCGATTTCAAGTCACGGGTATTGATATCAGCAAGGGTATGCTGAACAATGCGAGAAAACTGAATCCGAATGTTACATACCTCACCGGAGACATGCGGTCGGCCAGGTTGAGGAAAAAATTCGATAGCGTCATCATCGCCGACGCGATAATGTACATGTTGTCGGAAAAGGACATGCTTGCAGCATTCAAGACTGCATACTTCCACCTGAAGCCTGGCGGAATATTCTGCACCTATGTTGAGGAACTGCCCGAGAAATTCGCAAGGACAACCACCACTCGTGAGCTAAAAAGAAAGGATGATATGGAAATCACGCTCATCGAACATATGTGGGATCCGGATACCAAGGACATGACCTTCGAGTTGACTTTCATCTATATCATCACAGAAAATCAGAAGGCCATTGTTGAGGTTGACAGGCATACCTGTGGAATTTTTCCACTGGCAACATGGAAAAAGCTAATCAAAGAAGCCGGTTTCACTGTAAGAACATCACGGTCAAAGGATGAAGGCGCTGAGATATTTTTTATATGCCTGAAATCTGAAATTTAATCAGCTCCCACTGTCCAGATTTCATGATGTCAGGCCGCATGAGAAAGGTATTTGTTGAAGGAAATCATCGTTGCTGGCGGTGAACGTATGAGTGACATGAGGAACGAAGCCAATTACATCGTGGAACAGGTTGACAAACATCATGACTGGTTTGGAGATTCATTGCCGATGATAGCCTCGGAGAATTTGATAAGCCCCCTGGCCAGGGAAATGCTTGTTTCCGATTTCCATGATCGTTATGCCGAGGGCCTTCCGGGTGAACGGTATTACAATGGTAATATCTACGTTGACAAGGTCGAGATAAAGGCCATTGAACTTGCCAAGAAACTTTTCGGATGCAAGCACGCCGACGTTCGCCCGATATCTGGAACCGTGGCCAACCTTGGGCTGCTCAAGGCCCTGGGAAAGCACGGCGACAACATCACTCATTGCGCCCTATCCGATGGTGCGCACATCAGCACCGCGAAGTTCGGCGCTGTCGGCCTCAGAGGCCTTGTAAGCCACACTTATCCATTTGACACTCACGAGATGAACATTGACGTGGATGGCGCGAGGCGCACCATTCTGGAAGTCAAGCCCAAGATTGCGCTTTTCGGCCTGTCGGTTTTTCTGTTTCCTGCACCCGTCAAAGAGCTGAAAGACGCGCTTGACGAGGTTGGCTGCTATGTCTGGTATGACGGCGCCCATGTTCTGGGCCTTATCGCCGGAGGCAAGTTCCAGGACCCGTTGAGAGAAGGCGTTGAGGTCATTACGGGAAGCACGCACAAGACATTCCCTGGCCCACAACACGGCATACTTGTCGGAAACCCGAGGGACGAGAAGATGGAGCGGTCCCTTAACGCCGGAATATTCCCAGGAGTCACGAGCAACCATCACCTTCACGCGATGGCCGCGCTTGGCATATCCCTGGCCGAGCATATCGAATTCGGCGCAGAATACGCTGACCAGGTGATCAGGAACGCCCAGGCCCTGGGCCAGGCGCTTCACGAGAGAGGCATCAAAGTGCTGTGCGAGCACAAGGGCTTTACTGCTTCACACATCATCGCAATCGATGTGGAGGAGCATGGCGGAGGTGCGCCCTGCTCACAACTTCTGGAAGATGCAAACATAATCGCGAATATGAACATGCTTCCGCGCGACACCAAGCCGAAAAGCCCGAGCGGAATCAGGCTCGGTTCGCAGGAACTTACCAGAATAGGCATGAAGGAATCACATATGGCCGAGGTAGCGGAGCTCATAAAGAGAGTGGTCGCAGACAAGGAATCGACATCCAAGGTCAAGGAAGACGTCATCAAGCTGAAAGCAGATTTCAAAAACATCCACTACTGCTTCCACGATGGTCATCCGGCTTACGAGAGATTCCATTTAGTGTGATTCTTGGAATTTGACATACCTGCCCTTTAATTCGCAATCGCTCTAAAAATCGTTCCAAATCCCGAAGGGTTTGATGTTGAATAAATACGAAAGGCTTAAATGGGCAATCTACTTTAAGACGAAATCGCGCCAGCATATTCTGGTACATGATTAAGGTGTTCGATTGGAACTGGTAGAGGAACTGAACGAAAAGCGCGAGCGGCATAACGCCGAGGCTGAAAAACATCGGCATCACAGGGACAAGCTGAATGAACAGACCAAGGAATGGGTAAGGAAGCGTGACGACCTGAACGCCCAGGCCAGGGACCTGATAGAAGATGCAAATAGCCACAAGGCAAAGCGCAATGATCACAACCAGGAAGTAAGAGACATCAAGGTACAGAGAGATTTATGGAACAGAAAGGTAAACGAGGTTGCCGAGGCTCTGGCACGGAAAAAGCGTGACAAGGAACCTCGAAAAGGGCCGCCAATACGTTTACTCAAGAAGAAATTGAAGGACCTGGAATTCCAACAGATGACTTCCTCACTCAGCCCGAGCAAAGAGAAGGAATTGATTGACGAGATGCGGGCGCTTAATGCAGAAATAAAGGAGAAGGAATCGGAGTTGGAGGGTGACGACGAAATCAAAACCCTTCTGGCCAATGCCGCCGAAGTTCGAGAAAAAGCAGAATTTTACCATGCAAAAGTGGAAGAACTTGCAGTCACGTCCCAGAAAGAACATGACACCATGATGGAGCTGTACGACAATAGCGACACCGTCCGAAAAGAAGCAGATAAAGCTCAGGAAAATTTCATCAAGTGCAAGGTTCAGGCAGACGAAGAACATCAGAAGCACATTGAGATGATTAAACAGGTTCACGATTATGATAAAATGCTCTCAGGAATCAGGCAAAGAGATAATGTCTCCTCGGACTCACCAATGCCGACTGGCGAAATTAGAAGTGACAGGGACGAGGCCAAGGATATATATGAGAAATTCAAGAGAGGGGAGAAGCTCAGCACTGCGGATTTAATGATGCTTCAGAACTCTGGATATCTATAGAAATATATGGCCTATTCTATACTTATCAATTTATCACCCCAGGGAAATATGCTTTTAAATAAGAAACAGTGAAAAACAGTCGGGCGTTCGATGAAAATCTCGGCTGCTAATATATAAACTTAACTGAAAAGTTATTTATATTTACTTAAATATATGGTAACTGGGGGATTTTGGGCTAGTTGTTAGAGTGCATCCCATCCCTTCTGACATGGCTAGCCCTCCCTTCCTTTTTGGTTTTTATCAGTTTTCGAACCCTATGCAGATTTTCGCGGATAATCGGGATTCGAACGTTCCGGGCCCCGATGTTTTACGATATCTTCTAAGGCATCAACTTGGCGCAACGGAGTACACGGCTCTACCTTCAGGGCATTTACTTTGACGGGAACTTTATTGGACTAGTGTCTTGTCAACTTAATTTTGGAACACCTTTATAAACTCCAAACACTATACTGTCCGCATGGTAAAAATAAAACTTAAAGAGGACGAAGCAAAGTTCCTCAAGGGCTTCGTGAAAAAGGGACGCAAAAGCGCAAGA
>JAUSPR010000249.1 GCA_030655715.1 Thermoplasmata archaeon | reverse complement strand
ATGCTTTTTCAAGCATGCCATCGAGTTCAGAAATCCTTGAATTGGCCTTGTCCAGCTCATTCTGTTTCTTATCAATTTCTTTGAGCTGAGTTTCCAGTATCTTCACTTTTTCCGCGCTGGCATCCCTCTCCTTCTCAGTGTCGACAAGTTTCTTTTTCAGGTCCTTCTCGGCCCTGTCCAGTGCCTTCATTTTCTCAATGGATTTCTGGAACTCGTCCAGGTCGCTGGTCTTCTCGGGCTCTGCCTTCTTTATTATGGGAGTGGGTGTCGGCTCCTCGATTGCAATGCTGTCAGAAATGTCAATTTTCGGGGTTTCATCCTCTACTGGCTCTTCCTCGGAAGTTTCATCCTCTTCCGGAGCAGCCTCTTCCTGCTCTGGCTCGGGAGTGGATACCTCTTCTTCAGGTATTGCTACGGGTTCTTCGGGCGGGGCTTCTTCGCTCACCAGGATGTCCTTGACCTCCTCCTCGAGCGCCTTCTTTGCCTTGTCCCTTAGTCCCATTTTTACACCTATAAACCCAGTTCCTGCATCAACTCATCATATTCCTTGTAATTCTCGGATTTGGCGAAATTCTCCACCACATCCTCTGGCAAATTTTCCAGTAAATCGTCCAAGACCTTTAATACTTTCTTCAATCGCTCCATATCAATGCCAATTTCCTTCTCTTCCCTCTTAAGGCTCTGTTCCTCGGAAATGGTTTCAGCCAATTTTTTCTCAAGTTCGCCAATTTTCTTCTGGAGTTCCTGTTCACGACCATCAAGTCTTTCACCGCTCTCGGCCGCGGCAATACCGGCTGGCTCATCCTTGTCCATTGCCTCTTGAATTTTCCTCTGTTCGTCAAGCCAGTCATCGCGAACCTTCTTGGATTTCTTAAGAATGTTGATCAGCTCCCCCTCGTCCACAATCCATTTTCCCTTTGTAGCAATATAATTTTCAATTGGTTTTTTCAGTTCCTCAACGCCCTCTTTCTCGGCTTTAAGCGTGGCAATCTCTCTCTTCATTTCATCTTCTGTCCGCTTGAGGCTGTTCTCTCTTTCCCTCAGCGAGTTTATTCGCGCGACCAGTTCTTTCTCCTTTGTCTCCAAAAATTCCTCTCTGGTCTTGAGCTTTTCCTTCTCCGTTTCTCGACGTTCCATCTCTTTCTTGAAGGTGCTCAACCTGGTGTTCAGTTTCTCCTCCTTCTCTTGAATTTCTGCGGAATGTTGTTTAAGAAGTTGCCTGTAAGCAGAATCCATGTTGTTGATATTATCTTCCAGATTGTTAATCGTACTTCTCTCGACAATGATTTCAGCTAGTTGCCTCTCCAAGTCGCTGCGCTTTCTGTCAGAATCCAGGTCTTCCGGACTGAGATTTTCCAGCTCCCCTTGTAGTGATTTGAATTTAATTTCCAGGTCGTCAAGCGCCTTCTTTCTGAGGTCAAGCGCCTTCTTCAGGGGTTCGGCCATCTTGAGGATGCTTTCCTCGCGCTTCTCGAACTCATCTCTCTCATCAGCGGATTGCTTGATTTGCTTGAGCGTCTCTTCCTGAAATGGTGTGGGTGTAATGCTGCCCACAACGTCTTTAAAAATATTGGTGGCTGTCTCGGTTTCCTGCTTATCTTCCTGGATACGCTTTGCTTCGAGATTCTTGCCCCATTCAAGAAGCTTGGACAGGAACTCATCATCCTCCTTGGCTCGGCCTTTCTTTTCGGAGACAAATTTCAACCCGCAATTGGTGCATGAGCCAGATTCTGCTGGTACAACCGTTGTGCAATAGGGACAAATAATGGCCTCGAAATCGTCGATTAAGGCCTCGCTACAATGTTCACAATTGTCCGAGCCAGATTCTATACCGGAACCGCATTCCGAACAGTATATCTTGCCTTCTGCTGTATGCCCCCTTCTTGCCATACATTGACCGCCAATTCACACTCTGATAATGCCCACTATGTTGAAAATGGATTGCTGACACCTTTAATATAGTTTTTCTATTGTTAATTGATACTTCTTCATCCAGGTAAATGCAAGTGATTTGATATTTTTATGAATTTTCAATATCAGTGCATCATACATTGACCGGTAGGCTTATGTTCGAATCGCGCTTTTCTTCCCACATGGCCCTATTCATGATACGATACGGTGAAATTGCACTCAAAAGTCCTCGCGTCAGGAGCAGATTCGAAAGGACGCTGGGCAGCAATATCACCTCCCGTTTTATCAAGTCAGGAAAGGAGTGCCGCCTGGAATTCGAGCGTGGCAGAATTTTCTTGTGGGCTGACAACGAGGATTATGCAATCTGGGTTCTGGCAAGGACTTTCGGAATAGTATCATTCAGCAAGGTACTGGAAACCACATCCAAGCCCGATGATATATACAACCTGGCTGTGGATATTTCCAAGCCGTTATTTAAAAAGGGTTTGAGGTTCTGCATAAGGGCCAGAAGGAGCGGTGAGCATAAGTTTACCAGCATGGAGATTGCAAAGGAAACCGGTTCGGCAGTTTTCCTGGCAAATGAGCATCTTCAACCGAAAGTGGACTTGACAAATCCCGAACTCGAGATTTTCGTGGATGTCAGGAATAATCGTGCCTATGTTTACACCGGAAACATTTCCGGGCCCGGGGGAATGCCGCTCGGAACGCAGGGCCGCGTGCTTGGCATTGTCAGGGAAGAAAAAGACATTGCCGCTTGCTGGCTAGTAATGAAAAGGGGATGCACCGTTATAATGGCCACAGATGATATTTCACTGCTCAAGCCCCTGGAATCCTGGAACCCTGAACCCCTGACTCATGTACTTGACGGCTCGGATGACATTGCCACCATTGCCAGGAAGAGGCGTACGGACGGCGTTTGCCTCGGCTGGGATGTCGAAACATTTGATAAACGCTCGTCTGAAACCGAAGGACTGGTTGTGCCGGTTTTCTACCCGATTATGGGGATGTCTTCTCAGGAAGTTGGGGAATTGGTTGCGATGATAGGAGCTTAATCGGTATTCGAATTTTTCTGGTATCCGAAGTCCTTTTACCGGTATTCGAACCCTCCAATTATTGTTGTTAACAACCGGGGTTCGAACGTACCTGGAACCGGGTTGGCCGGTGCGCGTGAATTGTTGCTAGCATCTGCAATGCTTTTTTGACGGTAAATGTCAAGGATGAAAGAGACGCTTCAGTGCTAGAGCTAACAAATGTGTTTCACCTGGCTTGAACCAGCCAGGCAAGTACCTGACCTCCCCGCGAGTATTTTTCTTTATACCTCGCTCCGCTGGCTCACCCTCCAAAGAAAAATATTCAGCAAACAAGAAAATCTGGTTCACCTGCTCGCTCGGTAGGTTCAAGTGCATGTATCTATCCACAATTCACGTTCGAAATGTCCATCAGGACTTTCGATGCCGACTAAAACAGGCGGGGCATCCGAAACCGTCTCAGAAAATGCTTTTTTGCTCACAATATTCTGTCACTCAATAACATAAGCTAACAGTACCCCGCCCTCCAGCTAACAATCCCCTCCTTCGTTCCAAATCCCGAAGGGGGTGGATGCCGAATAAATTTAGGCGGGGCATGATGATTCAAGCTTCATCGCTATCATACAGCATTGCTTTGCTTCAAATAAGCTGGGCTAGTACGTGCCCCATATCACATTCAGATCTTCCGGCTTCTTCAACGCGGCCTGTGCCGCCGCGAACCTGGCCACCGGCACCCTGAACGGCGAACAGCTCACATAATCCAGGCCGATGGTGTGCACAAATCCTATTGACTTTGGTTCTCCGCCATGCTCGCCGCAGATTCCGATTTTCAGGTTGGGGTTGGTCTTCCTGCCCCACTGCACGGTTATGGCCATGAGACGGCCAACGCCTTTCTGATCCAGGATTTCGAACGGGTTGTGCCGGAGAATTTTCCTTTCATTGTACAGCGGTAAAAATGTATTTTCCGCGTCCTCCCTGCTGAAACTGAACACTGCCTGCGTTAAGTCGTTAGTTCCGAAGCTGAAGAACTTGGCGTGTTGAGCTATTCTTCCTGCACGCATGCATGCCCTCACAACCTCAATCATGGTTCCCAGTACAACAGGAATCTTGATGCCCTGCTCCTTCTCGACCGCGGCCTGTTCCTGGATTATCTGTTGATGGGCCCATTTCAATTCGTCGGAAGTGCAGACCTGGGGAATCATTATCTGCGGTTCGATTTTCTGGCCTTCCTTGATCAAATGGGCTGCTGCCTCGCAGACCGCCCTCATCTGCATCCTGTATATCTCGGGATAGCTGATGCCGAGCCTTACGCCGCGGTGCCCGAGCATGGGGTTGACCTCGACAAGTTTCCTGACCTTGGCCAGCATACTGAATTTCATCGCTAAAACCTTCTGCGCGACCTCCTGGTCATGCATTATCTCGGTTTCCTTGGACAGCTTGTGGATGAAGGATTTCGTGTCCTCCGGAACCGGAATCATGTCCACTGCACCAGATATAGAACGCATGGACTTCAGCCATTCCACAAAATTCTGAAGTTCGGTCACGTCCCGGTTAAGCTCCTCCACGCTGGGCAGAAACTCGTGCAACGGTATGTCCAGCAGACGAATGACTACCGGTTTTTCTTCCATTATCTTGAAGATATCGATAAAATCCTTTCTCTGGAATGGCAGCAGCCTGTCCAGTGCGTCTTGACGGGCCTCATTGGTTTCAGCAAGAATCATTTCCAGCATGATAGGCAATCTGTCCGGATCATTGAACATCCTCTCGGTCCTGCACAGCCCAACGCCTTCAGCGCCGAATTTTTTGGCCTGCATAGCCTCCTCCGGTGTTGAAGCATTGGCCCACACACCCAGATGGCGTATGTCATCTGCCCATTTCAGAAGCCTTTCCGCTTCCTCGGAAAGATCAGGAGCTATGGTTTTCACCGCACCCTGGATAACGTGCCCTTCCATTCCGTCGATGGTGATGATATCACCCTCGAAAATCGTGACTCCGCCGATTTTGAAACTCTTGCCAATCTCGTCAATGAGCATGTCCTCGCAACCGCTCACGCAGGGCTTGCCCATGCCTCGAGCGACAACAGCAGCATGGCTGGTTTTACCGCCTCTGGCAGTCAGTATTCCCTCGGATGCAACGAACCCGTGAATATCATCGGGTTTGGTCTCCTTTCGGACCAGGATTACTTTCTCGCCTCTGGCATGCCATTTCACAGCATCGTCGGCAGTGAACACCGCTTTACCAACTGCGGCACCTGGGGATGCTGGCAGACCATTCGCTATCGGCCTTACTGCCTCCTTGGAGTCCAGCCGCCTGTGTAGCAAATGCGCAATCTGGTTTGGGTCTATCTTGAGAATGGCCTCTTTCTTGGTGATGAGACGTTCATCAACCATGTCAACGGCAATTTTTATCGCTGCCTGGGCGCTCCTTTTTCCGTTCCTGGTCTGAAGAATGTAGAGAGTGCCAGATTCGATTGTGAACTCGAAGTCCTGCATATCCTTGTAATGAGCTTCCAGTTTAGGATAGACAGCGCGCAATTCCTCGAATTGTTCGGGCATGTCCTGCTCCATTTCGGTAATCATCTTGGGAGTGCGGATGCCTGCGACGACGTCCTCGCCCTGGGCGTTCATGAGGTAGTCGCCGTAATATTCTTTGAAACCTGTACTCGGATTTCGGGTAAAACCAACGCCGGTACCGGATAATCCAGTCACATTACCGAATACCATCGTTTGGATGTTCACTGCCGTGCCGATGTCATCAGGAATATCGTTCAGCTGCCTGTAAGTGTTTGCCCGGGGGTTATCCCATGAATCGAAAACAGCTGACATGGCCATCTCCAATTGCGTCTCAGGGTCGGATGGGAAAGCCTTTCCGGTCTGCTCCTTGATTATAGCCAGGTATGAATCAACCAGTTCCTGGAGGTCTTTTTCCTTCAGCTGAGTATCCAGCTTGACCTTCTTCTCCTTCTTCTTGACCTCAAGCTGATGCTCGAAAAGCTCGATGCTCACGTTCAGGACCACGTCACCGAACATCTGTATTAACCGGCGGTAACAATCAAGAGCCAGTCTTTTGTCCTTGTACATTTTTGCCAGGCCTTCAAGGGTTTCACTGTTCAGTCCCAGGTTGAGGATTGTGTCCATCATTCCAGGCATTGAAAATTTCGCGCCAGAGCGCACTGAAACCAGCAGTGGCTTTTTCGGATCTCCGAAGCCTTTTCCGGTTTGTTTTTCAATCTCCTTCATGGCTTTTTTGACCTGCGTCATCAAGCCCTTTGGCAGGGTCTTTTCGCCCTTCCGGTACTGGTTGCAAGCTTCGGTTGTGACAATAAAGCCCGGAGGCACGTTCAATCCTATTCTTGTCATCTCGGCCAGGTTCGCGCCCTTTCCGCCGAGCAAATCTTTCATATCTCCCTTTCCCTCGGAAAAGAGATAGACATATTTGTCAGTCATAATATCATCCTTGTTCAAAGTACAATATAGCAAGATGGATTTTATAGTTGCGCATGAACTACCAGCTCTTATTGTTGCGTATATATGTTGCCAGAGCTGGAAGTTCATGAGTATAGGCCATACACCTAATCTATCAAAGCCAGTGAGCTTTGATTTCATTTGCTAAATATTACACGGTGCATGGCGGTTTATCTTTTAATTGAAAACGTATAAACTACTAGCCCCTATAGTGGCGAATATATGTTGACAGAGCTGGAAGTTCATGTGTGTAGGCCATGCACCTGCATCAACCGTACATAACCGGAGCCGGCTCCTGTTGCCCTGGCTTGTTCATCGCATGTGCCTGCATCAGGGCCCCCTTCAGCTGGCCTTCAAGGCGTTCAGCCTCCTTAATCAGGGGTTGGGTATCAA
Organism: Thermoplasmata archaeon; assembly: GCA_030655715.1. GTDB lineage: Archaea > Thermoplasmatota > Thermoplasmata > SG8-5 > SG8-5 > UBA147. The sequence continues at coordinate 4,508 of JAUSPR010000249.1, read as the reverse complement.
GCTTTATCTTGGGCAGGAAACCGTCCAGAACCTCGATGAGTCGCACTGCGGCCCTGGCGTCCGGTATCTGTGGATTGGCATCGCCCAGCAGGCAAATTACGTCTCTTCCGGTTCTTTCGGCCTCATGCAGAAGAACTCCTGAAATTCCTGTGATAATTCCGTTCTCCAGAGGTGTGATCTTTTTGCTCTCCAGTATCTTTCTGGCAGCGGGAGTTGAGGCAATGGCATAGGTGCTGTGCTGGTCCTGGGTTTTGCTCTCATTGATTATGCCCTCGACAGAAATGACTGTTTTTATTTTCTTCTGGGCTGTCCATTCAAGAATTTTATCGACCATAGGTGCCATGAGTTCGATTGGCGGTGGAAATTCCGATGTCAGGACTACCAGACGGTCGCAGATGCAGTCCTTTTTCTCGATTGGCTGGCCGGAGTAAATTCTCACGGGCGGCATTGGCACACCGTTCGCGATAATAGCAGTGGGCTGGAAATGTCTGGAGCGCACCGAGCCAATATATTCCATATTCAGTACCTTGATAAGATAGTTCGAGACTATGGAACTTACCATTCCCACGCTGGGGAAACCCTCAATCAGAACTGCGCCTTCTACGTTAAACTCCTTTCTTTCAATGATTTCAATGTCATCTTTCATGTTTTCATCTCCTTTCAATCAGCAACCAGTAAGGTTTCTACGGCATATTCCTTTCCCTCGCCCAGAACGGACGCGATAAGCTTTCCGGTGTTTTTTATCGGCATTTTCTTGTACTCACCTGAAAGTGAGACTCTGGAGGATGCGCTTCCCGAGCCGATAACGCCTGCAACACACTCGGTAATCATGCCGCCTGGTTCAACTTCAAACAATCTTGGCCTGGTGAAACACATGGCCACCAGAAGGCTCGCGCCCAGCGGCCTGGTGTCCCGCTTCAGGGTGTGGTTCCAGTATATTTCCCTGATGGCTGAAATAACCTTTTCCTCGGTCTTGAGGTCCAGTGGCTTCAAGCTATCCATGACCATCATTGCATCGACGGCTAACCCGGAATAACCTATGACAATATTATCGGATATCTTTCTGATGCAGGAACTCGCGACAAGCAGGGCATCGGCACCTTCGGTCGGATTCACAGTCGCGAGGACCACGCCGTCATTGCAAATCATTCCGACGATCGGCTTTCCGCGCTGGACTGACTCTCGCGCATACTCCAACTGGTAAATCCTACCGTCCGGGGAGAATGAGGTCTCGGTGTCATAGCCCTTGGAAATCGGGCCAATGGTATTGAGGAATTGGACTATTGCGGCCCTGGCCAGCTCGGCCTTATTGCCGAACATGCCCGACCTTATCACGCTCTCCAGATACCGGTCCACATCATCGGGGAGTATCACTCTTAATTCCGCCATAGTTCCACCTTTAATACGTTTTAATGTAGTTTTGATGTACTCAAGGTGTATTTTATAGGGAGTATATATTATTTGTTAGTAATATCAAATATATTATCTATAAGGTGACAATACCCACCCCGAGGTTAATAAATGCCATCAAAACTTATAATGGGTACCCAATGGGGGGATGAAGGAAAAGGAAAAATCACAGACCTAATGGCAGAGGATTGTGAATTGGTCGTACGGTTCCAGGGAGGGAACAATGCAGGCCACACTATAGTTATTGGAGAAATGACTTACAAACTTCACATCTTACCGTCTGGCATACTCAGAAAAAATGTCATTTCCGTTATCGGCAACGGCCTCGTCATCGACCCGGAAAAATTATTTCAGGAACTTGTTAACCTTGACGAACTTGGCGTTCAGAAAGGTGAGTTGAAGATTAGCGACCGGGCTCATGTGATTATGCCCTACCATAAAATAATTGACAGCCTGGAAGAGGAGAAAAAAGGAAGCCTGGCCGCCGGAACCACAAAACGTGGTATTGGTCCTTGTTATTCTGATAAAATATCGCGATTTGGCTTGAGAATATGTGACCTCATTGATCCGGAGGAATTGGAACACAAGCTCAAGGTTGCCTACCCGGTGAAGAAGGCCTATATCGAGGCACTGGGCGGTACTTTAGATCTCTCCTTTGAAGATTTGCTGGCAACCTATACCGAACATGGCAAAAAAATTGCGCCATTCGTTTGCGACACTTCCGTATTAATTAATGAAGCACTGGCCCAGGGTAAAAATGTGCTTTTTGAAGGTGCACAAGGAATACACTTGGACATAGACCACGGCATATACCCATACAATACATCCTCCGCAACAATCACCGGTGGATGCTGCACTGGCGCCGGCGTTCCTCCCAAAAGCATTAACAAGGTTATAGGCACAGTCAAGGCCTATACCAGCCGTGTAGGCACCGGACCATTCCCCACTGAACTTTTCGATGATGTGGGAGAACGCATCGGTTCTGTTGGCAAGGAATTCGGCACCACTACTGGCAGGCAGCGCCGCGTCGGCTGGCTTGACCTTGTAATGGTAAGATATTCTTCCAGAATATGCGGCCTGGATTCAATAGTTCTGACCAAAGCAGACGTTCTTTCAGGACTTGAAGAAATCAAGGTCTGCACACATTATCTGTTCGAGGGCGAGGAAATGCATGATTTCCCTGCCAGCATGAAAAAGCTGGAGAAATGCGAACCTGTTTACCACACATTGCCAGGATGGCCGGAAATGTCCCCGGAGGATTGGGCAGAATGCAGGAAAAACGGCAGAAACGGCTTGCCCAAGAACCTCGCGGCCTATGTCACGTTCATTGAAGCGAACCTCGGCGTTCCGATTGAAATTCTGTCGCACGGCCCGGGCAGGGACGAGAACATCCACCTTTGTTGAACCATTGGCAAATATCTAATATTTGATGTTCCATACCACTTCTTGTGAGCGAGAAGGTGACCCCTAAAGAGAAGGAGCAGGCCCAGGAGATACAGCGGCTTTCTAGCAAGATTGACAACCTTGAGGGTATGATTTCTGATATGGCCAAGCCATACCAGGACACCATGCAGATGATGCAGAAGTTCAACGAGATGACGTCCGGTTACCTGAAGATAATCAATCTCTACCAGCAACACGGAAAGGTATCGCCGGAAATGCTGGTTCCCACAGTCAAGGATCCCATCGCCCAGGATATACTGGTCATACTTTTCGAGAAGAAAGAATTGAATGTATCCCAGATAGCCGAGATCCTGAAAGACAGGCGAGGAAGCTCATCCAGAAAGACAGTCAGAGACAAGCTGAAGGAGCTGGAAGAGGCAAATGCCATCGAGGTCGTTGGGGACAAGAAGGTCAAGAAATACAAGGTCTCGGATGAACTGGTTGATAAATGGTTGAAACTCTTGGGGGTTATGAAATAATGCAAAACAAGAAGCTGGTGAATACAACGCCAGCGCATCACCGAGCGAGCATGTCGACCCGAATTTTCTTATTTGCTGAATCTTTTTCTTTTAGAGGGTCGGCCAGCGCAGCGAGGTGTGAAAAGAAAAATACTCGGTTGAAATTGTTGGGAGTGATGAAATGAGCAATAGCATACACCTATCAGGAACAAAGGCAATGTCCAATCATCATGCCTCGCCTGTGAGGGCGGGGTTTCAATTTAGATGCTGTATGGGTGACAAAGATTTAGCAGCAAAAGAGCGATTTAGCAGCCCTGTATTCGGAAGCCCCGTCTGTAAGGGCGGGGAGGTCAACGGCATCCAACCAACCCGGAGAACTGTTCCGACCAACCCGAGATATTTCACACAGCCAGTTCCTCGCCGCCCATCGAGTCGGCTCGTCAGAAAACTGGACACTTATTTCCAGTTTATTTAAATACTCTGCACAGACTATTAACATTCAGTAGCGGCAAAGACCGCTCAAAGGAGGTAAAAGATATGTCAGATGATGACCACAATGACGCAAAGGAAGTGAAGGAAATACTGGAAGCTGTCGGTGCGACGGTTCCAAAGCTCTTGAACGAGATAACCGAGGCGCTGTTCAGCGCTGAGAAATCGGAAGCTTTCGGCATGGCAGTTGCCAAGTTCTACAAGTCCATGATAGACGCAGGCATGGACGAAGAAAAAGCATTCGAGCTCACAGAGAAGTTCATGGACAGCTCCAGCCCGGGTGGAATGATTTCCAAGGTACTGGGCGACAGCGGCGGAATCAATATCGGCGGGAGCGGAGGGCGTAGCCACAGCCACGACGATATTGGCGACGAGATTGAAAAGAAGGTCAAGGCAAAAATAGCAAGGAAGTTCGAAGATGAGTGAAATCCCACTCGGCGCAATTGCCCGAGTTCCGGGATTGATCATCAGAATGCTGTTCACGGCAATGAAGTTCAAGAGAAAGGTCAAGAAGAGCGCAAGAAAGCTCAGAAGGGCCATGATCAAGGGCGGCATGAACAAGCACATGGCCAGTCTACTAGCAACAAGATATGAGGAGAGCGTCAGCATCCGGCGTCTGATATCAGGCGCCACAGGCAGTGATTTCAAGCTCTCCTCGTTTTTCCCTTTCTAGTTATTTTTAGTGTCAAGCGATCAAGAACCCTCTGG
>JAUSPR010000248.1 GCA_030655715.1 Thermoplasmata archaeon | reverse complement strand
CCACCAGTTCAACCCTGATATTGGCATTATAGAATCCATCAATACCATAAAATACACACAAAAGCTCATCAATGAAATTGGAGACCTGGATGAAGTAATCTCCACCGGTTTCAGCCATTATGACATCCTGGGTTCGAAGCTCGATTACCTGATTTTCATCTTCAAGAGAATGACCGTGCACGTCCTTGATGTATCCCAGCGTTTTCAATTTTTCGATGCTGGTGCCGATTTCCTTGGGCTTGAAATGTGTCAGCGGCGCGTCAGTGCAATCAAATCTTGATGTGCCGTCCTTGAACACATAAACATCATGCTTGGCACGGAGCATACCTTTCTCCGGCATTTCCGGAGTCTTGTTCTTGGAAATCATGCCCTGAACGCCTTTGACCTTTGGCATCTGGGTCATGCCGATATGACTTCTCGAGTGCTTGAGAAGGCTGTACATATCCACTTCCTGGCTTGCAACCCTGCCGCGTGAAAGCGTGTGTGTGCCGCAATCGCACATTGGCAGGAACGTGGTTTCACCGCAGGAGGGGCAAGACCTCTGCTCCAGATCCACAGTAATTTTCCCATTGCCCTCCGCAGCCTTGGAAAGAAGGCGCTGGGTACCGCCTTCCGAACCCACAGGAAACAGTCCATGCACAGGTGGATCCATCTTCCTCATGGCTGCTTTTTCAGGCCTGGCCATTCTCGCGCCTATGTATGTGCCAGTCTTATCCATTATACGGAATCCTGCCATCGCAGAAACCATTGCCAGAGCGTCGTCATCAGTCATTTTTTCGGGCTTCTTCTTGGCCTGCTTTTTCTGCCCTATTCCTAGGGATGCCAGCATTGCAGGACCATTTTCAACCAGAAGGGAATCGTCATCAACCTTGTAAGGTGCTCTTAGTTCCATGAAGAGCCTCCTGGCTTCCGCAGTATCAGGAACATCCAACTTTCCGTCAGAGAGATTGGAGTCTGTCAGCATTTCTTTCAGAATGGGAACATCATCCCTGGTGAGATTGTTCCACATGAAGGTGTATTTGGGATGCATGGGTGCGCCTTTTTCCTTGGCCAAATCGAGCGCGGTTTCCAGATTCATATCATTGGGGTCGCCTTTGACCTCGATGCCAAGCTCATCAAGCTCGGCCATGTACCAGCCAATGTCAAAAACGCCTCTGATCAGCGGATGATTGTTCTCAAGGAACTCGCCTACCGGAATAAGAATTTCGCCCAATTCGACGATTTTTTCAATCTGGGTAAATTTCAATTTCCTGGCTTTTTCAACGTCCTGCAACCTTACAAGATCGCCGTTCTTCAACAGAACCATGGGGCCTTCCAACATATCGCAGGGCGTGGAGATGCCTGCCTTTCCCGGTCGTTCAATTTTAATCTGGGTGCCGATGGCCATGGTTTCCTGCACTAGATACATGACCGAAGGATGAACACTGATTGAAGCAAGTCCAGCAGTTCTGGAACGCCCATACCGGAGGCGGAAACCGCCTTTTCTACTGGGATGCGAGTAGACCGGTCGGCCAGCAACCATGTCCTTGATGAATTTCTCGTTCGGCTCAAGGCCTTTTTTAGGGTCATCAGATGTCTCTTTCACAATGCTGGACAGGAAATCCCAGCCCTCAATCTTGAGTTTTTTTACATGGCCTTTCAGCTTCTTGGCTTTCAGGGCCAGACCTTCAGCCACGACCAGGCATGCACCGCCCCGCACCCGATTGGTTTCCATACGCGGTAAATCTCTGTATCCAGATATCTCGGAATCTTCTGTTCCTTCACCGTCAATACAGACCTTGCAGCCTTTTACAATAATGCCTATTTCTTCCTCGGTCGGAAGATATTGAAGGTTCGCTACTCTTCGATAAAGGGGAATTTCCTCCTTCCATCTCTCCACCTCCTCATTGGTGACCTTGTATGGGCCTATGCCAAGTTCGCTACGGACAACATCGGCAATGAGTACGCTCATTGCTTGGCCAGTTCCGCCGGCAGAACGTATGGGACCGGCAAATGATATTGATGCGTAACTATCATTGCCAGAGCCGTGAATCTTAACCTCACCAATGCCGTCCAATGGCGCAACCAGAATGCCCTCTGTCAGAACTGCAAGGCCGACACGCACTGCCATGTCCAGCGCGGCATTTTTTGGGCCGTTGAAATCTCTCGCCACCTTCTTGGCCACAATAATGGACATCTCCTCTCTGTTGGGTTTCTTTTTGGCTATCTCGCGAATTGTTGCAGCTATGCCCTCGTATTTGAGCAATTTTTCAACTCTCGAAGCCAGATCTTCGGATTGCGGTATTTCAACATCTATCTCCGGGTCAAGCCCCTTCTTCCTGGCCTTCCTGGCCACAGCGTAGCATCTGTTTGCCTCGTCCTGAAGCTGTTTGAAATATTGAGTCATCTCGCGGCTTGCTGCTATTGCCATGATTTTCCTCTCGAGCATACGACCTATTCATGAGCAGCCAGACTAGAACATCCCCCTCGATGGCATCCCAATTCAGGTCCCTTGCCGGAATATATTGTTAAAGGGTCTTTTAAGACTATCGGTATTATTCGACATCCAAACCCTTCGGGATTTGGAACGAGGAGGTGTGTTGGACGGTTGGTTGGATATGCAGGCTCTGGAGCCGGGATGGCTGGAAAAGGGTCTGGCAATGCTAGAATGTCTGGATGGCCGGTGCCGTTGCCTTGGGGTCGGGTTGATGCTCTGCTCCACTATCCCCGCCCTCACAGGCGGGGCATGCTGGGGTTGGCTAGTGTCCGGGGCGAACCTTTTGGGTCTGGCATGTGGAATTAGGGGTCTTCCACGATTTCAGGTGTCCGGTTTTTTCGGACAACTCGAATTTGTGTTCGGTAAATACTTTCGGCCACCCTCAAAATGTGTTTATATATTTTGATGGGAGTAACAGAAATATGGTGATTATAGAAAATGAGGGGGAAATTTGAAGATGGCGACTGATTTAACAAGGGCCGACAATTCGATAACAGTGCCTCTGGAATTACTGGGGGATATCCGGCGGTTAATAGAAGAAACCCGACTGGCTGTTGCAACAACAGTTAATGTTGGATTGACTATGCTATACTGGCATATCGGCAAACGGGTCAATGAAGAGATATTGAATGGTGAAAGAGCAGAGTACGGGAAACAAATTCTTGCTACGCTGTCGCAAGAATTGGTCCGAGATTATGGCAGGGGCTTCAGCTATTCGGCCCTTACCCGTATGGTACGCTTTGCCCAGACATTTCACGATGAACAGATGGTTGCTACACTGTCGCAAGAATTAAGCTGGTCACATTTTAAGGAAATTCTGCCATTGGAAAAGCCACTCCAACGGGAATTCTATGCCGAAATGTCATGTTTGGAACGGTGGAGTGTCCGAACACTGCGAAAGAAAATAGATTCCATGCTCTATGAACGAACCGCCATCTCAAGAAAACCCGATGAGCTGGCTCGAAGGGAACTGAACGAATTGCGGAATAATGAGAGGATATCGCCGGACCTGATATTCCGTGATCCGTATGTGCTTGATTTTCTGAACCTGAAAGACACCTACAGCGAATATGACCTTGAAACAGCCATTCTGCGGGAGCTTGAGGGGTTCCTGCTGGAGTTGGGTTGCGGTTTCAGCTTTGTAGCACGGCAGAAGCGGATGACTATCGGCAATGATGATCATCATCTTGACCTGCTTTTTTTTCACCGCAAATTGCAGAGGCTGGTGGCAGTGGAGCTTAAGCTGGGAAAATTCAAGGCCGCGTACAAGGGACAGATGGAGTTATATTTGCGCTGGCTGGAAAAATATGAAACAGAATCCTGGGAGTGTGTTCCGCTGGGACTTATTCTTTGTACAGAAGGCGCACGGGAACAGATAGAGCTTCTACAACTGGATGATTCTGGAATTCATGTTGCAGAGTATCTGACCGAACTTCCGCCCAAGGACGTGCTGGAAAGGAAATTCCATGCGGCGATCAAAACCGCCAAGGCAAGGATGGAACTGCCGAAGAAGGATGATATGTAGGGGTTC
>JAUSPR010000245.1 GCA_030655715.1 Thermoplasmata archaeon | reverse complement strand
TAGGAGCAAAGTGCGCAGGGCCAGTCGGTTCCTATGTCGGCGGTAGGCTGGGGGAGAAGGCCGGGAGGCGTATTGGGCGAGGGATAAAGCGGTGAATCGTCATGCTTCCAGCCAACCCTCCATGCCCCGCCTGTGAGGGCGGGGTCGTACGCCTGATTGGGCAAATCTGGCGGGTTGACCGATTTCCGTCATCATTCTTTTAAAGCCTCGCCTGTTTTATTCAGTATCCAAAGTCCATTGGGACATTTGGAACGGATGATGGCAAGATTTACCGAACGAGCATGTGAGGGCGAGTTTTCTTATTTGCTGAATCTTTTTCTTTTGGAGCCCGAGCCAGCGCAGTGAGGTTAAAAGAAAAATACTCGCGTGGGATAGTGGAGCGATGAGCCAACCCGGCCCCAGTGTTCTGGCACCGTTCAACTTCATTCAGGCCCGATTTTCAAATCTCACAAAAACGTTTATACACTTATTGGATTATCATCAACCATGAAACTCAAACTCGACGGTTGGCAGCTTGGAATAACTTTCTCAGCTTGCCATTTCCTGCCTGGCCATTCGAAATGCAACCGGCTTCACGGCCATAATTATGCAGTGCATCTACACATCACCGGCGAACCTTTGGATGACGGTATGGTACACGATTTTGTCCTCCTCAAAAAGGCAATGAAATCCGTAGCTGACCAGATGGACCATTGCGTACTCATGCCGGGCAAGTCCAAAGTCATGAAACTTGAAGATGTCGGCACACAGATTAACGTCTCCTTTGGAAATAAGACATATTCTTTCCCCAAGGAAGATGTCAAGATCCTGGATTTGGAACTGGTGTCCGCGGAAATGATGGCCATTTATGCACTCGACTCGATTGTTAAGCAACTTGACCTGGGGAGCAACATTACCAAAATCAAGGTGGGCATTGACGAGGGAATTGGCCAGGGGGCATGGGCATCCAGAGAGCTGTAGTATTGCTTTCGGGCGGTCTTGATTCTGCAACTTGTCTTGCATTAGCCAGTAAGGATTACGAGGTTCATGCACTTACATTTGATTATGGCAGCAAACATTCCAGGGAGATTGATGCTGCAAAGGCCATTGCAGCACATTTTGACGCCAAAAGCCATAGAATTTTGAAGGTCGACCTTGCAGTGATTGGCGGTTCTTCTTTGACTGAAGATACCATCCCGATAAAGAAAGCCGGCTCAGTGGATGAAATTGGGCAGACAATACCCAATACTTACGTTCCTGCCAGGAACATGACTTTCCTCAGCCTGGGCATGGCTCTTGCAGAGGTTGTTGGCGCCAGTAAATTATTCATCGGTGCAAATTCAGTTGATTACTCCGGATACCCGGACTGCCGCTCAGAGTTCATCGAAGCCTTCCAGAGGGCCGCAGAACTTGGCACAAAAACTGGCGTGAAAGGCCAGCCAATAAAAATCGAAACGCCACTTCTGAAGCTATCCAAGGCCCAGATAATCGCGAAAGGCTCTGAACTGGGTGTGCCGTTCCACCTGACATGGACCTGCTACAAGGGTGGAGAAAAAGCATGCGGAAAATGCGAGGCTTGCCAGCTGAGACTGGCAGGATTCAGGGAGGCGGGAATTGATGACCCTGTCAGATATGAAAATTAGACCCGCTAAAAATGACGATATTGATGCTGTCATTCGAATTACCAGGGCAAACGGCCATTTCTGGACCCCGGAGGTTGATGGTTCCGAGGCCCTGGCAAGAATTCTTGAGCGAGATAACAATCTATTTTTGGTCTATGATGATGGAAAAGTTCAGGGATTTGTCCTGGGCACATGGGACGGCGCAAGAGCCTACATTCACAAGATTTCTGTGCACCCAGATATTAAGACGAAAGGAATCGGAACCCTGCTTGTGGCCCATGCCATTGAGTTCTTCAGGAACATTGGCGCACCGACAGTGGCTGTGGCGGCTGCCGACGGAACCCGGGATGAAGAAGAAGATAGTACTGGCTTCTGGAAAAAGGTTGGGTTTGAACCCATTCCGGCCAGATTAATGATTCACTTTGATGTTCAAAAGGAGATTGAACCTTGAAAATCTGCGAAATATTCCACAGCATACAGGGCGAGGGCATAACCATGGGCATACCGACGACGTTCATACGGACGTCTGGCTGTAATTTGGATTGTGCCTGGTGCGATACCGCCTACGCCCGCGATGAAGGAAAAGAAATGAATCTTCAACATATACTTCAAGAGCTGGAAAAAATCGGGTGCTGGCAAGTTTGCCTTACAGGAGGCGAGCCAATGCATCAGAAAGAGATTTTGAAGTTAATTGACATGCTTCTTGGCAAGGGCTATCTCATAACATTGGAGACCAATGGCTCTAAAAATCTCGAGAAACTTCCCTGCTCGGAAGCGCTCATGATTAGCATGGATATAAAGTGCCCCTCATCTGGTCAATCAGAAAAAATGGATTTTCCCAATATCGAGCTTCTTGGGCCAACTGATCAGCTGAAGTTCGTGATATCTGATATCAAGGACTATCATTATGCCAGAAAAATTCTGATTGATTACACACCTGTTTGCTCGGTGGTCCTAACGCCAGTATGGGGCTTCGACATAGGTGAAATTATAAAATGGGTTTTGGAGGACAAGCTCGAAGTAAGGGTATTACCTCAACTCCATAAACTTGTCTGGGGAAACGAACGCGGGCATTAAAATCGTAAAGAAAGGCCGCCATTCACCGTGCAGATATTTGTGCATGAAATCAAAGCCTCTTCAAATGCCCTCTGATTGCACGTAGTTCCAAATCCCCTCTTCTTGTCACACGTAGTTCCAAATGTCCCGGGGGACTTTGGATACCGACCAAAAACGTTTGGAACAAATGTTCCAATGCCGGCTAAATTCGGATGCCGAATAAATTTGGATGCTGGAAAAAGGTGCATGGCCTACACTTGTAAATTTTCAGCTCTGACAACAAACGCCAGCTCCTTTAGGGGCTGATAGTTTAATTAATCGCTTCTCCGCGAATGACATCTATTCTGAAGCTCGCGGGAATCCTGATACCAGCCTTCCAGAGCGCGATTTTTGCCTCTTTGAAATGTGCCCTGCCAACCCTGAGCGTCATAATAACCTGGCCTTTCCTGACTCTGGCTGCTGTTCCGACAGCCTTTCCGAAGGAATTTCTCATCCCGCTGGAGATACGGTCTGCCCCTGCGCCGGTTGCCATCTTGTTCTCCCTGATAACCTCGTGCGGATAAACGTGAATTTTCATGAAATAGCCCTGGGAGCCAGCCTTCTTCTGGATTGTTCTGTTGCATGCAATACGTGCCGCCTCAAGTGCGGTGTGCCTGATGGCCGCGACACTCTCTGAAATGAGCTGCATCTCTATTGGAAAATCGCCATTCACATTTCCCATTTCGAACTGGGCAATCCTGCTGTTCGGTACGCCGCCCATGTACTCCCTGCGTGTGTAGGATTGCTGTTTTACCCGTCTGTACATCCTTGCTGGCTTTCTTCCTGCCATGTGATTCACTTCCTGATTTTGGTCTTGCTCCGGGACCCAAATGTCCGAAGGGAGCATCCCCCAAAGGTATTGTCCATTGTGGGAAGGTATTCCCGGCATAAGATGGTTTTATATTTAAGACTTGTTGATTGAAAAAACCGTTCTGCCAGCCAAATAAGTATATATATGGTGGTCTCGATTCTGTTTTCAATGATACTGATAAAATTGGGCGGAAGCGTTGTCACTGACAAGTCAAAATCCATGACTGCACGGCATGATGTAATTGACAGGCTGGCTGCGGAAATTGCATCAGTTCCAGACAAGCGCATAATCATTCACGGCGGTGGCTCTTTCGGCCATATCAAGGCCAAGGAATATCAGCTTCATAAGGGCTTTACTGATGAATCTCAGAGAGACGGCATCTGCCAGGTCCAGAATGATATGCGGGTGCTTAATCGTCTGATTAAGGATGGCCTGAGAAAGGCCGGAATACCGTTAGCTTCCATTCCAGCCGGAGCAATAGCCACATTTGACAATGGCAAGCTGGCAAAATTTCCATCTGATGTGTTTGCCCATTACCTCAATATCGGTATTACGCCGATTTCTTTCGGAGATGTTGTTGTGGACAAATCAAGAGGCATATCCATCTGCTCCGGGGATGATATAATGGTCAAGCTGGCAACTGACCTCAAAGCTGAAAAATGCATTTTCGTTACTGCTGTGGACGGAATCTTTCCCAGCTACCCGCCAAAAGATGGCGAAGGCCCGATACCGGAGATAACACCGGGACACGAAGTTATGTTCACAGTTAAGGACACGGACGTTACTGGTAGCATGCAGAGAAAGCTGGAATTAATGTTCGGCATTGCGCGGGCAGGTTGCCAGGTCCAGATAGTGAACGGTCTCGTACCGGGAAGGCTGGCAGACGTGCTACAAGGCAAACAAACAGTTGGAACAATAGTCAAGGGTGATTGAATGAATTTCGAAAGAAAGGCAGACCATATCGACATATGCCTGAACAAGGATGTGAACTCATCCAGGAAATACTGGGACGACGTGCAGATGCTTCACAAGGCACTGCCCGAGGTAGATATGAATTCGATTGACACCTCAATCGAGCTTTTCGGGAAGAAGCTGGCCGCACCCATAATAATATCGGCCATCACAGGCGGATTTGAAGGCGCGGAAAAGATAAACCGCAATCTGGCAATGGCTGCTGCCGAGGTGGGCATCGGCCTCGGCGTCGGCAGCCAGCGACCCGCGCTGGAGCACGCCGAACTTGCTTCCAGTTACGAAGTCATTAAAGAATTCAAGGTCCCGCTCGTCATAGGCAATGTGGGCGCACCCCAGCTGGTGGAGCAGAGCAAACGTCGTGCGTTCGGTCTAGAGGATTGCAAGCGCGCCATGAAGATGATTGACGCGGACATACTGGCAGTTCACCTGAACTTCCTTCAGGAGATTGTCCAGCCCGAGGGAGATACCAATGCAGCTGGCTGCATTGGGGCAATTGGCAGCATTGCGAAGCACCTTCCGGTACTGGCCAAAGAAACTGGGGCAGGCATTTCAAGGGACATTGCCCAGGAATTGAGATTGAAAGGTGTAAAAGGCATTGACGTTGGCGGGCATGGAGGCACCAGCTTCTCTGCGGTCGAGTATCACAGAGCCGTGGGCAGGTCCGAGGAGACCCTCTCCCGGCTGGGTGAGACATTCTGGAATTGGGGCATACCAACGCCAGTTTCCATTCTCGAGGCTGATGTCGGATTACCTGTCATTGCCACTGGTGGCCTGTCCAATGGTCTGGATGTGGCAAAGGCAATATCTCTTGGCGCAAGCGCGGGCGGTCTTTCCAGAAAGATGCTGGCACCGGCAATGGAAAGCTCCGATGCGGTTGTAAAGGAATTGAAAATGATAATAGCCGAGCTGAAAGCGGCCATGTTCCTTACGGGCGCGCAAAGCGTGAATAGACTGCAGGACGTGCCAATCATTGTAACAGGCTACCTTTCTGAATGGATGAACGCCTTGGAACCGGAGGAGTAGGGGATGCAAAAAGAAATCATATTAAAGAATGAGAAATTTAATTAATGTTTGGTGTCATAAAAGTCTTAATAATTTCGATAAAATTATAAGTAAAATCCTGCTCTCTTACAACCATGCCCTCGCATCCTTTATTTGTCGCATAAAAAATACTTATTTGATCTGGTGTAGCTAACATTCGTGTATTTCCAAAAATATTGTGGTCAGATTTCAATTTATTTTGTATTTTATTGAAAGTGTCCAATAATAATGCATCATATTCATCATCTTGTGTGGTTTTCGGATCCTCTGTATAAATTAAAAAAATTTCGAATTTATTTTGAGTTATGGCTCTTGATATAAGGTTTAAAGATTCTGGTTCCAAAGTTAAGTCGTGTGCAACAAGATATAATTTGCATGCATTACCAGAAGATACCCAATTTTTATTAGTCTTTAATCTTTTATATTCCTTAATATATCTTACAATCATTTTTCGACATTCTTTCTCAACTGCATCTCGGCCCCTTATAGTTTTTACTTTCCAAGACAATCGCCACCAAATCCCTATGCTAATTAATAATCCAATAACTATGATAAGAAAAATGATAATAGGTATTGATGATTGTTGCAATAGAAGCCAGCTGAGTGGAACTATAATCATGATTTCAATTATAACATATGCAATAAATTTTAGAAAAACATCTCTATATAAATCTTCGAAAAATACGTTTGCATTATTAGGTTCATTTATTTTCATGAATTTCTACCTCCAATAAATTCAGCGGCAAACGTTAAATGTTTTCTAAATTCATTGGGTAGATCCTGTAGAGTTAATTCAGCTTGATGTTGTAATTTGGATACTTGATCCATAGAAAAGTTAATGGATTCATATTTATTAAACAATTGAATCACATATTGAATATCCTCATTTGATGTACTATCGCGAGGTTTATTAAGAATATGAAAAAGTTCTTTCTTTTCACCCAAACTGCAGTTTTGGCTCGTATGAGCAACCAAAATACTGCGTTTGCCCTCTCTTATGTCAGATCCAATTTCACCTCGACCCTTTCCCTGAGTAAGGTCGAGGACATCATCAATTATTTGAAACATCGGTCCAATATTTTTTCCATATGCAATAATTGAGCTAATAATATTGGGCTCAGCATCCCCAATTATGGCTCCTCCGACTATGGGAAGAGCTAAATAATATCCTGTTTTTTCAGTGACGATTTCCATATAGTGTTCGTATGTAATATTATCAGTATATCTAGCATTTAAATCTAGTGTTTGGCCGCGCCCAGTATGTTCTAACGTATCTATTGTTATATTGATTAACTCCATGATTTTATTATCATTTAATCCAGTCTCTTTTGATTTGGATATAGCAGTAAAAATAAGTGTATTCATATAATCTCCAATATTGATGCCATGTGCAAGCCCATATTTTACCCAAATTGCAGGTCTTTCTCTCCTTATTTTATCTTCATCTTCAATATCATCGTGAATAAGGAAATAATTATGCAATAATTCAACTGATAAAGCAAATGGGATTGCCTTGGAATAATCACCAATTAAATCTTCACATGTCATTAAACACAAAGCTGGTCGAATTCTTTTTCCTCGTTGTTTACGTTCATCAATATCTAATCCTAATGCATAAATCATTGCATCATGTAAATTTTCAATTTGAGGTTGTGATTTTATTAGTTTAACCAACTCTAAATCAATCAGACTTGATGTTTTATCCAAGTATCGCAATACTTTTTCCTTAAGTATCTCGTCCATGCAACCCCCATAAATGTTATGATTCTTATTAATGTTATCTATAATGTAATAATCGTTTATTTAATATCCATTCAATCGAATTCAGAACACTCAATTCCATCTTTCGTCAGCCAGAATTCGGTTTTCTCCCCTTCGGCCAGCGACCTATGTATCATTAACACAGCCACTCTTCTACCTGGTACATTCTCATCTCGTTCAAGTTGTATAATCGCTTTGCAATTATGTCGTAGAACATGCCCGCCCAGGGGCCTGTACACGCCCTTCTCGATGTCGGTGTAGACCTGGCTCGTCAAAATAACTGGCATCATCCTGCGCCTGCATAGTTTCAGAAGCGCGGTAAGCTGGATGCCCAGTGTGAAAACACGACTCCAAAAGCAAAATATACATCAAACACGAAAATTCGGGTCGGCATATTCGCTCTGTACATTGCTGGCACGTGGACGCGCCAGGCCAACGCCATCCATGCCTGGGAATCCCGCGCGGCCGCCATCAAAATGCGGGTCCGGCTGGGTGCCGTTGTCACCCCGCCCTCACAGGCGGGGGTATGCTGCCAATCCAATATGCGTGCGGGTGAGGATAGCGAGGGGGGTTGGGCGATGAGATTGTAGCACTATTCCGGGTTCAGCCCCGGTGTTGAGCGCTGCGCAGGGCATATCCTCGCGGGATGGGGGACGGGGACGCGTTACGCGACTATGTACTTTGACCCGCTTGATGATGAGGGTGAGGACGTGGGTGTTTGGGACGCTAGGTGTGGAAATGGGCTAAGGGCTCTATTTTTCTCTTTTGTCTTAGAAACAGCTTTATTCCTTCATTACTTTCC
>JAUSPR010000241.1 GCA_030655715.1 Thermoplasmata archaeon | reverse complement strand
GAACCCTAAGAAACTGAAAAAACGAACAATACCTCGGGGTGCGACACCACACTCCATTACCCCACTACGGATGGTACCGGGAATTCCCTGGAATCTATTTAATACATCTAAACAGATTGCTCTCTCATGGAGAAGGCAACTAAGTTGATACTTGCAATTGTGATTATCGGCATAATCTTAGGATTCCTGCTGAATCCCGCAATGCTGGTTGTGGCTGGCGCTGCCCTTTGGATAATTCTATGGTTAGCTCAGGGAGGCATGGTCGAAGGCAACCCATACAAAAGAATGACAGTTTCGAAATTGCCAAGTTTTGTGCTGGTAAATCAATACCAGAAAAATCAGGAAATTGAAGTTAGGGACAGTGGTAAGAGTTCAGTCTTCTGAAGTTTGCCCCATAGGATTTTTGTATTCTGGTAATGGGGAATGGGGAATCGTACGGAATGGCTGCCAAGAACAGCCATTGAACCTGTCACCGATTCCCTATCTAATATTCATCAACCTGGATTCCCGATTCTCAACGCTTCAATAACCAATCATATTCCCGATTCCCGATTTGGCAATGTACAATAGTTACACCTTCATTTCACTGAATACTTACGGACAGTGGGAGCTATTATACGGCAGTTTTTTTCTTCGGAACAGGTGCGATTTTAATAATAATCGGGTTGATCTGGATGTGGTTGATAGGAACAATCTAACTCTATTCAGAGTACCAGTATTTCTTACCCTTTGTAAATCCATTAGTATATCTTACAGATATCAACTCTTCCGCAGATCCCGCGCAAGATCCGCGATTCTACCCGTGTAATTGGGGCATTCCTTGCAATATAACCCGCAAAAGGCATCATGTCCTCCGACATCACAGAACCTTCCATTTGACCCCTTCTGCGAGGTCCTCGAGCACGATACCCATCTCTTTTAGTCTGTCACGAATCTCGTCTGCAAGTTGGAAATTTTTGTCGGCACGGGCTTTCTGGCGAATGTCAATTATTATTTCCATGAGAGGTGCCAGCATGTGGCTGTCCCCGTCTTTTTCGAAGGTAAATATCGACAATATCTCATCAAATACCTTGAATGCCTGGACTATTTCCTCCAGGCTGGATTTCTTAGGGCCGGATTCCAGGTATTTATTTACATCTCTGGCAAACTCGAATATCGAGGCTATGGCATCCCGGGAGTTAAAGTCCTCGTCCATTGCGGTGTCGAATTTTTCAACAGCTTCCTTGGCGCGGTCAATGAACTCGTCCTGGCCCTCTGTCGCTGTTTTCGATGCCGCAATAACGCTGTCCAGGGTGTTCTGCATTCTGCCAAGCGCCTGGCCTGCTTCAGCTAGCGCCTTCTGGTTGAAGTCTATCGGCTTTCTATAATGTGTGTTGAGCAGGAAGAATCTAACCACCAGGGGGTCATAATCCTTCAATACATCCTTGATAGTGAAGAAATTGTTCAGGGACTTGGACATCTTCTCGTCGCCAATGTTCATGAGACCGCCGTGAAGCCAGTATTTGACGAATGGCTTGTCTGAAAGCGCTTCAGATTGCATTATCTCGTTCTCGTGATGAGGGAAAACAAGTTCAGTTCCGCCGCCGTGAACCTCGAAGCTCTCCCCGAGATATTTCATTGACATGACCGAGCATTCGATATGCCAGCCCGGTCGGCCCTCGCTCCATGGTGATTTCCAGAATGGTTCGCCCTCTTTCTTGTTCTTCCAGAGCACGAAATCCATGGGACTGCGCTTCCTCTCATCCACCGCGACCCTGGCGCCGGCCTGCATGTCATCGATCTTTCTGTGGGACAGCTTGCCGAAATCCGCAACGGCCATGACATCGAAATAGACCTCGCCGCCGGACTCGTAGGCAAAGCCCTTGTCAATGAGCTTTTGAATTGCCTGGATTATCTCGTCCATGTGATGGCTTGCCACCGGATAAATATCTGCCTTTTTCACGCCCAGCCGGCCCATGTCCTTGTGATACTCGCCAATATATTTCTCGGTTAGCTGTTCGAGAGGTATCCCGAGCTTGATGGTTCTCTCGATGCAGTGGTCCTCAATGTCAGTGAAATTTATCACATAAGTAACATCATAGCCGTTCCTTACCAGGTACCGTCGGATGACGTCAAAAGTAACCGCGGACTTGGCATGGCCCATGTGGCTGTCGAAATAGGTGTTGATGCCGCACACGTACATTCCCACTTTCTTGCCTTGATATGGCTGAAATTCTTCCATCTGGCCTGACATGGTGTTCTGTACTTTCAACGGCATTTTACCTTACTCCTGAGGGTTCCATGGGGAAATGGTATAAAAACATGCTTGCGGATAGTAAGTATTCAGCAAAATGAAGTATTGATTATTTTAAATCGGGTAATTTATAATTTGGTAATTGGGTAATTTTAAATTGGGTAATTGACGCAACGACAGATTGCGAGCAACAATTAACAAATCTACAATCCCACATGCAAACTTCAGAAGACTGAACTCTTAATGCGGATATATTTATAGTCAACGGAACAATGTTATTCCGATAACATGCCATCACTTGAAGAACTGTTCATCTCGATATGCGCCGAAGTGGAGAAAGAACTCAAGAAGGTGCTGAAAGGCCTGCTTTCCGGCCCAATGGTGAAAGGATATCTTCCCCAGTCATGGGTTTTCAAAACCGAAATAGAGACAATAACATTTCACGTGGACAAGAAAGGCAATGCCAGCGTTATTTCAGGAATGGGGGAGGAGCCTGACGTTACGGTTTCGATAGACCATGAGTATCTGGCTGCCGCATTAACTACAAGGGAAAAACCGGGTTTTGAATGCAAAAACCTGGATATCAAATTTCATACTGGTAAAGGCCAGACTGCGTTCGGTTTTTTGAGGAAGAGGCTAGGACTATAGTCGGCATCCAAAGTCCTGCGGGACATTCTTATCCAGTATCCAAAGTCCTGTGGGACATTTGGACATTCTTGGGGCCGGGTATTATGGAAGGGGTGAATAGTCCGGGTTGGCTGATGCCGTTGACCCCCCCGCCAATCATCTCGGCATCATCCGTTCCAAATGTCCACAGGTTTGCGATGCCGATACCTACCTAATCGTTCCAAATCCCGAAGGGTTTGGATACCGGATAAAATTGGATACCGATAAAAACAGACGGAGCCCCCCAAAATAGGGCTATCAAAATGCTCTTTTGCTCCTCATATGCTGTCACTGAACATGCCTCGCCTGGATGCCGCGACCTTGAGGTCTGCGGATGAAAGGCGATATATAGCAGTTCAAAGCCACATCAGAAGGAGAGGATTGTTCAGTCAAAGGGCTCCCTCCGTTATTGCGCGTTATTGGCAAACACGAATCATACTGGATGACAAATTTCAACCAATGTAATCATGTCATTCAGTGTGAAACGGGTAGGGATGCCCCCGGCTTTAGCCGTGGGGAGCCCTCACTTGCTAGGAAAATAATACAAAGACCCCGCCCTCCAAATTCAAATCCAATATCAACCTGCGTTCCAAATGTCCCTACCATATCTTGTTCCAAATCCCCTCTTCTTGTCACACGTAGTTCCGAATCTCCCGCAGGAGTTCGGATGCCAGATAAATTTGGATGCCGAATAAATCCAGGCGGGGCATGCTGCATTAGTTTCATCGCGTATAGATTGCATTGCCCTTGCACCCAATATAGATACTGGCAGATTGTGATATCTGCCAGAACTATTTCGTCCAGCGGAACTCATCAATCGGCAGTGCCAGCGATGTCTTGCACGTTACCGATGATGCTATATGGCAAACAAATTCCA
>JAUSPR010000233.1 GCA_030655715.1 Thermoplasmata archaeon | reverse complement strand
CGACGATGTTTCCCTTTCCTGCCAGGCCATATTGACCGCATTTGTTATTCGGGCAGGCCACAGTACTGAACTTTGATTTTGGTCCACGTTCACCCATATTTCATCCCGACAGGGATAAGCATTTCTAGTATTTACATCAACTGATTACAGGGTCATTACCAAAACGTTAGGTTGATGTTAAAATAAGCCTGAATACGCTTTCGGCTAACCACCATTGAATCAAGTTCGCCTATACTTGTATTCTATAGCACAGCCGCCCTCAAAACTAACCATGCATGGCCCGACCGGGTTCGCCGGGTTACAGACCTTCCCGAACAGGGGGCAGTCCTGCGGGTCCATCTCGCCCCGCAACACGTCGCCGCACTTGCACCCGGGCGGCTCTTCATACTCCCTTGTGTAAACTGGGGCTAGTACCTCTGGAAACTTCAATCGGGCGTCCCATTTGGCATACTCTGGTTTAAGTTTCAACCCTGTGCCTGGTAAAACCGGGAAACCGCGCCACTTCACGTCGCAGGCATCGAATACCGTTGCCATTACTGCCTGGGCCTTCAAATTTCCTTCGGGTGTCACAGCCCTGGTGTAGGCATTGTCAACCTTTGCCTCACCATTTTTAATCTGTTTGGCCAACATGAACACGCCCATCAGCACATCCAGCGGTTCGAATCCTGCTATCGCTTGCGGGATGTTGTAGTCCCGTGAAAGAAAATCGTACATGTTTGAGCCGGTTATCACGCTGACATGGCCCGGTTCAAGTAACCCCTGGACCCCGACCTTGCCCGATGTGACCAGTATCCTCAGAGCCTCGGGAATCGTGCGGTGGCAACATAGAGCTGAGAAATTGTTGGGGGGTTTAGTCAATAAAATGCTGGCTGTCGCAGGAGCGGTTGTTTCAAATCCCACAGCGATGAAAATAACTTCATTATCAATTTTCTCGGCCAGTTCCACGGCCTCGTTTATGCCGTAGACGATGCGTACGTCCGCGCCCTCGCCCTTGGCCTTCAAAAGTGAGCCTGAGTCAGAAGGAACTTTCAGCATGTCGCCGAATATGGCGATTGTTTTTCCAGCTCTGGCCAGCGCCAATGTTTCCTCAATTTCCTGAGGTGTAGTAACACAAACCGGGCAGCCCGGACCCTGGCGCACTTCAACGCCAACATCAACTAGCATGTCGATTAAACCGTGTTTCACAAGCGTGTCCTGATGGGTGCCGCAGACATGCATTATTCTGATGTCCTGCTTCAGGTCTTCAATCTTGGAGAGGATTTTTGTGGCCATCTCTTTGTCACGGAACTCGAACATCAATCAACCTCCATGCGCACATTCGTTACCACGCATTCCCTGCCTTTAATAATATCAATTGGACCGGAACATTCCGGGCACTGGAAGACCGGGGCTGCGGTGTGATAGACCTCGGATTCAATGGTTTTCATGGAACCGGAATAACTGCATTTTCTGCATTTTACATCCGCGGAAACAGTAATGATTTTCAAACAAACTTTGTCAATCTTTGGCTCGTTCTCGGCCAGAGCGCGAAAGCCAAATTGAAGAGCGTCGTGCGAAAGAAAAGAAAGCTCGCCAACTTCCAGCTGGATTTCCAGAACCATGATTGCATTGCGTTTCTCGATTTCGGATTTCACCACTTCCATTATGGAGGTAATTATTGAAAATTCATGCATCAGTGAATCCTCCGGTGCCGAGTACTTCCTCCCAGAGTGCGAGCGTTTCCAGAGCCTCCTTTACAGAAAGCACCTGAATGGCAAAGCCTGCATGCACCAGAATGTAATCACCGATTTTTACTTCGACCAGTGTGATATTGGCCGTGTTGGTCACGCCTTCGCCATACTCAACTTTGGCCTTGTCGCCGTTTATTTCGACTATCTTTCCGGGAATTGCTAAGCACATAGGAATACCAGGTCCCAAATTTAGTCGGGTTATAATAAACTACTGCCTGATTGAAAATAGCTGTTTATTGTCCCTGGTTCGCCAATTGGCCGAAGCTTATGCCGCCGTCACCATTGGGTACTGCCTTGTGGGTTATGAGTTTTACCCCTCTTTTGTCCAGTTTCTCTTTTAGAATATCATTGATAGCTAGATTGTAGGAAACACCACCGGTGAATCCCAGGGACTCGGATGGACTGGCAACATTTATCAAGCCCTCGAAAAGCGCCTCGACAAATGACCTTGCAAGGTTTGCTTTTTCATCCTGGCCGAGTGTTTTGCCCAGAGGCGCGACCTCATTCAATTGCGCGAACAGGTCGATGGTATCAACAATTCCTGCCTCAACCTTGATATCGAATTCATGCAGAGATTTTCCTCGCTTTATGTAAGGTTCCAGCTTCATGGCTGGTTCTCCATCGTAGGTCATGGTGTCACATATACCCAGCCAGCAGGACAGGGCATCCAATACCCGGCCTGTGCTACTGGTTTTCACCGAGCTTTTCATCATGGCCGCGAGAATTTGTTCTTCCGAACCTGAGAAATAGGGTTGCTGGATGCCAAGGGATTCGGCAATGGCGAACACCATCCTCCTCGGGTCCTCCACGGCCCTGTCTCCCCCCAGAAGCGGAATATAACCCAGATGTCCCAGTCGTTTGAATCCATTGGATTCAATGTGGATAAAATCGCCGCCCCAGATTTGACTGTCAAGACCATAGCCAGTACCATCACAGCTCAGCACCTTCAGGTTTTTCATGCCATGCTCGGCGGCAAGCCCGAATGCATGGGCTGCATGATGCTGAATCTCAATAAGTGGCACGTCCCATTCGTCAGCCAGTCTTTTTCCAACATTACGGCTGGAGTATCTCGGATGCAGGTCCGCAATAACTGCTTCAGGCTTTTCAATGCCGTATAATTTCATTAGATGTTTTATTGCATTTTCCAGAAATTGCGATGTTTCATAACGGCTGATGTCGCCTATATGCTGGGTCATGATTGCATTGCCTCCGACAGAAATGGCGCCGGTATTGTTCATGTCAGCTCCCACAGCCACCAGGGTTCTTTCATGGCCTAT
Source organism: Thermoplasmata archaeon (assembly GCA_030655715.1). Lineage (GTDB taxonomy): Archaea > Thermoplasmatota > Thermoplasmata > SG8-5 > SG8-5 > UBA147. The sequence continues at coordinate 2,794 of JAUSPR010000233.1, read as the reverse complement.
GGGCATCGGGTCGGGCACATATCCTCTGGACTTCCGAACAAAGAATTGTTTATCCAGATATGGGATGACTACCGAGTCGTCAGTCCGATTAATTATTCTCCGGTTGTGAACCAGGAATATATCGGCATTCAGCCTGGAAATCTCTTCATCTGTTACGGCCATTGGTTCCCCTGGCACGTTTCCGGAGGTCATGATCAATGCGTCATGCCTCATATGGCTGAAAAGTAAGTGATGAAGGCCGTTATAAGGCAAGTATAATCCGATTTTATCCAGGCCGGGCGCTGTCTCATCAAGGTCTGTAATGGCCTTGTCCAGCAGAACTATTGGCCTGGCAGGTGATGTGAGAAGCATTTCCTCATGTTTCGAAATTTTTGCATATTTTCTGGCGGTTTCAAGGTCCTTCACCATGACAGCCAGAGGTTTTTCAGACCTGTTGAATTTTTCTCTCAATTTGCCCACCGACGACGGTAGGCAGATTATGTGGGTGCCGCCCCAGCTCTTGACGGCGCCTATCTTCCCGGCGTCGATAGCCATGGCAAACATACTTACTGGGTCATTGGTAGGTACATCTTCCAATCTGTAATACGGCCCGCAGTCCGGGCAGGACGTGGTTTGAGCGTGAAAACGCCTGTCCATGGGGTCGGAATATTCCCCGGCGCAGGTCTTGCACATTGGAAAATCGTCCATCGAGGTCTTGGGTCGGTCATATGGCAAGTCGGTTATCACGGAAAATCTGGCACCGCAGTTCGTGCAATTGATGAATGGAAATCTTTCTCTTCTATTTCCGGTTTGAAAAAGCTCTGCCAGGCAATCCGGGCAGATTGCCGCGTCCGGTGGCAATGGCGACGAACGTGTGCCATTGCTGCTGGGCATTATGGTGAATTTATCTTCATTACATTGAAAATCGATTATGGAATAATCATCCAGCCTGGCCAGCGGAGGAAGCGCTTTCTTCAGGGCCTCCATGAAAAGTACTGCATCGCCATCTATCACTATCTCCACTTCAGAGCCGGTGTTGAGCACATGCCCAGACATGCCAAGCTCCATCGCAACCCTGTAAACTGTCGGGCGAAAACCCACTCCCTGAACTATGCCCCGGACAAGTATCTTGGCCATCGGCTCCTCACAATCCCATTACTTTCAGAAGATCCTCAAGACCTTTACCCTGCTTGGCGTCTGTCATAACAACCGGAACGTGCGGATTTATCCGGTGCGCGTCCCTGCTGAGTACGTTTGGATCCACTTCCATGACGCCAGCTAATCCAATTTTATTCACCACAAGTATGTCTGAACTGCCCATAAGCACCGGGTGTTTGCGAACCATGTCATCTCCTTCGGTGACCGAAACAATGGTGATTCGTGTCTGGCTGCCCAGCGGGAAGTCAGCCGGACATACCAGATTGCCCACATTTTCAATGAAAAGTACATCAATATTTTCCAGGTCAAGTTTTTCAAGTGCATGGTCAACCATGTGGGCGTCCAGATGGCATTCCTTTCCTGTGTTGATGTTCACAACCAGCATGTCATGCGCGCTGAATCGCCTGTAATCATCGTCCCCGGCCACATCTCCGGCAATGGCAGCACATCTTATCCCCCGGGATTGCAGAATATCGGCCAATTTTTCAATTAAAAGAGTCTTTCCCGAACCTATTGCGCCCAGAAAGTCGAAAGCTTTTATATTGTGCGTTTCCAGAAGCGCAGTATTGTCCTCGGCAATACGTCTGTTGGCAGCCAGTATGTCCGCTCCCAGTTCCACATCGCAAACTTGGTGCATGATATCAGTGTTACAAAGTGGGTAGAATATTTAACCCTTTACCCAAGGATGCTGGTCATTTATACAATCAATTATGGCATTACTAGCCAATGACATCTTTTTATATTGCCCAAAACATACAGGTATCAGTGATATCATGCATAAGATAAAGACCTACATAGATGGTTTCGATGACATACTAGGCGGCGGAATCCCAGAGGGACATGTCGTTCTGGTTTGCGGTACTCCTGGAACAATGAAAACGTCAGTCACATACAGCATCATGTATGAGAATGCCAAGAGGGAGGGGTACAAGGGACTGTACATTTCACTGGAAGAGAGTTATGAAGGCCTGAAAGGGGCAATGCTAGACCTGGGTATGGAGGACATTGACCAGCTTCCGGTTTTCATGATAGATGTTGGCAAGATAAGAAAGGCCCATCCCGAGCAGGAGCTCAGCAAGGGGTGGCTTGATATTCTGACAAAATACATCCAGAAGCGCATTGAATCGGACGATTTTGACATAGTTGTCATTGATTCACTAGCTGCTTTGTATTCTCTGGCACCATTAAAGAACCCCCGGGCCGAATTATTCCATTTCATGAGATTCCTGAAGGATCTTGGCTCAACTGTTTTCCTGATTTCTGAGATTAGCTTTGGTTCCATGAGCCTGGTGGCGCATGACGAGGACTTCCTTGCCGACGGAATTATTCATCTGACAATGCATGAGGCAGGTGACAGCGACATCCAGCTCAGAATAAACTGCATCAAAATGAGGCGTACCAAACACCAGAGGGGCTGGTACAGGCTTATTCATACAGGAAAAAAATTCACTACAACGCCGATAATTTCAGATTGATTGTGTAAACTATCAGCCCCTAAAGGAGCTGGCGTTTATTGTGGTGCTGGAAGTTTACGTGTGTAGGCCATGCACCTAATTTATCAAAGCTTTTTAGCTTTGATTTAATGTGCAAATATCTGGACGGTGCATGGCGGTCTATCACGTTTTACTGTTCATGCCGATTCATCTCAGTCCCGCAG
>JAUSPR010000220.1 GCA_030655715.1 Thermoplasmata archaeon | reverse complement strand
TGGATTATAGAACCCAGGCCTGCCGCTATCATTGAAAAAGTGATCAATGAAGCTGTAAATTCCGGGGTTCCATTTGTCTGACTGGCAAGGAGAATCGGAAAAGCGAGAGATACAACCATCAAGAGGACATGTTGCATGGATGATATCACCAGGTGTATCGCGGGCGGAACCTGGTTTACCGAATATTCATATTTTTTATCTTCTTTTTCCTTGTTATAATCGCCCTCTAATTTGGTGGTTCGGGAAGGCCCGTAATCGCTGCCACATAGATTTCCGTTCCGTCCATAACTGATTTACGAATGTATAAGGATTTTTTTATAAGATCTCTTTTATACCTGCTTTTTGCCATGAATACTTCCCATGCCCTGTCTGCGGACTGAAGTTTTTTAAGCGCTTCTGCAAAAGGTTTATGCTTTACTTCATCGGTACAACCTATAAGATTTGTCTGAGCAAAGGCGCTATTGATGGTGGGAGAAATCAATATTTCTCCGTCCGGGCGAAACGCAAATACGCGGACTTCCCGATAATTGTATTTTGAAACCGGGTCTGATATTTCAGCAAGTGCCTTCCTGCCCTCATTTTCTATCAATTGGGAGGCCGCATCTACAATAATTCTGATAAATTCCTGTTCTTCATGGGGATAATCTATTCCACCGCCGACCAACAATTCATTGCCTTCGGGTGTTTTAACTTTGAAATGACAGGATGATTTTGGAACCGGATAGAATTTTCCTGTTTCCCACCATGAATAATGTACCCAGGCATGGGGATTATTCGTGTCTTTTATTGCATCATAAGCCAATTGCAAAGGTTTCTTGCCATTTTTATCGGTAATGTCCCAGAGATATTTGCCCTCCAACTGCTCCATACCGGCATGATAGATATTTGTCCCTTGCATATCGTAAATGTAAAGGTAATAATCGTGTGTATTGAATAACTTGCGGTTGTTACGGAAATAAGCCAGACTTTTCATGCCGTCCTTTTTCAGTATCAGAGAGGCGTCATAGACAAACTTCACTAAATCTTTTGTATCTCGATATTGATACATCGTAAGATCCAAATCTTCATGTTGGCTCTTACAGCCTGACATAAGGCTTGCCAGCAATAACAAAATAACAAGAAGTCCCCATTTTTTAAATAACCGCATAGTTTTTCCACAGCCATCGCATAAGTTCTATAAACTATCTTTGATCATATTGCGTACATTTCTCCACAAGACCATTGTCTTTTCAATCACGCTATTGGCAGGATGAGCGCAATTGCGTGAAGTATTTTATACACATAACACCGGCGTCAGTGAGAGGCCTAATTTCAGGCCGATTCGCTGCACGCAGTTTGTTATGCCTTGTTCGTTCTCTCATAGATCAGCACCCGTAATGGCTACTATTTCAGGGTTGCCTCCACGCCTGTTCTGGAACCGTCAAGAAAGTCGCAAGACCGAGAGCGCGACATGCCCCGGACTCGCCGAAGAGGGCTGTGGCGGTGTGGTGTTTGCGGCCATGACTGGCAATCTGCCATGCGACAAGTACACAACGCTCACCTACTGACACGTCTCCAAAGAGTTCCACCTGGAATTCTCCGAGGACAATCGCTTCACCTGTTGGCTGGGGAAAGGTAAATGATCCCGGGCAATCGAGTACAGCCCACAAGAAATCGGGAGATACAGAACCCCCTGCTGAGGCGACGGACACATCAGGAATCCAGGGGCAGGCGACTCGTTCGCTCCCTTCGACGGGTCCCGGAAATACATGAAGACCATCACTACGGTCCGGACCACATACAAAGCAGCAAGGGAACCAGTGTGACGTAAATCCACGGTATCGGCGAGATGCCGCCTCCGCCTCTTCGTAGCTCGGGCATGTGGGCGGTTCGAGCACAACCTTTGAGGGTCGTGCCTCGGCGAGAACAACGCCACCGTCGAGCAGAACGACACCCCCTTCTGTTTCTCGAACCTCCAACTCGGTATCAAGCGGTGCTGGCAGCAGGAGTCGAACGGTGATAGCGGGGGCATCAACGAACTGCGAAAGACGCCCACAAACGTAGCCTCCGTTTCCGGACGTCGGAGGTCCCTTGAACCGCTTATCGATTACGATCATCTTGTCCTTCAACATTCATCCTTTCGAGCCTGTGTCAAAGCAGGTCAGGACTATAACCCTCAACCCATTTCGTATGACATTGAGTCATTTCCCATTTTTTCCGTTTCTGCATAACGACCAAGCTCACTGGCGACAATGGAGCGCAGCGGAATTGCCGACCAGTGCAGCGCCTTGATAGCCGATTGCCGGGTATGATCCGGGTACATGGGTTACACTTTGTTCCAGGTACATAGGTTACACTTTTCTCCGCGTTTTGGGATTTCCGCATTCAACAATGGTCTGTCGTGACGGTACCCGTTCAATAACATCTTTGATCTTCAAGGTCCCCTCAAAGAATCTGCCTATTAATACTTCACAAAAGTATACGTTATGTATACCATTTTCTATTTCTTCAAATCCAATATATTCTTCGGCAAGGGTTCGGCTTACCTGAACCCGGTGGTTCTCCTTGTTCCTTCAAATTGTACCGTCAGCTTTGGTTGATTTCACTCTTCCCAAATGCCCCTTGCTTAGGTTGGTTTTGCTATGCACGACTCGTAACTTTGCATTTTCCTTATGCCAGTCCCTGAATGATTCAGTCAGCGAAGAGTCATCGAATTCATTGCCATATTTGCCTTCAGTTTTATATTTAATAGCACCAGTGTCGAGAACTTTGGCCTTACAGAAAAAATGCACTATGGATGAAAAAGTGAATGGCTCTCTGTGATCAACGTGAGAGTCATCGTATGAAACGAGCTGCCCGCCGCTTTGACACCTTATCATTTCGTTCGAATCTGCATTATCAGCGAAGTATTTCCGTTTATACGCCCTGATATCATTTTCTACTGCCTTTCGACAAGCGATGCAAAATTTGTGAAAATCAGAGTGATCGCCGTCGATGCACTTCCCAATGCTGAAATCTTCAATGCTTTCATCTGTACGGACGACATGAAAACATCGATTTGCAGAATGCAAACCAGTATCGACTTTTATTGCCTCGACTCCAACGCCTATTTTATCTTCAGCGTACGGATGATTTAGTAGCAAAGCCATTACATAGTCGAAATCTTCACCCTCAAGGTGTTGTCCGAGATCTATCCGGTTTAATATATTTGAGTAAAGTTCCTTGGCTTCCTTTTTTGTCGGGAAACTGAACTCACCCAGCGTAACTGGTATACGTGCCATGCGACCTCCCTTGAAACATAACACGAAGTTCACCGGGAGCCGGATTTAT
>JAUSPR010000216.1 GCA_030655715.1 Thermoplasmata archaeon | reverse complement strand
AAACACACATGGCAGGAAGAAAAAGACCTGTCTCAAGAAAATGGAGAAGTACCTGACCGAGAAGAAGATGGTGAAGATGGCGGAAACAGACTTTGCCATGGGGCCGGAGTTCAAGTCTGGAAACGGGCTTCAGGAAGGCTGGGAGAAGAGGCTTGAGGAGTTCGTGGGGCAAGTTATTTAATTAATTCCCTGATCTCTTCCACCAGGTCCTTGGCACCCGCCTTTTCCAGGGATTCGATCGCCTTGCTGGCCATTTCGACTGCCTTTTCCCTGTCCCCTGATTTCAAATAGAGCCGGACTAGTTCCAGCCTGATGACGCCCAGGTCATACGGCACCCCTAGCTCGTTCATGCGTTTGTCCGCCTTCTTGAGATATTCCAGGCCCGTATTGGTCCTGTCCTGTGCGTCCTCCAGCAGGCCCCTGACATACAACATGCAGGCTATCGCGTACTTGTCCTCTGAATGGTCCAGTATCTCGCTGGCCTTTTCCAGGCTGGCCTCGGCGTCTTCCAGATCTCCTTTCCTTGCCTGGCACTCGGCCATGTTCGTGTAGAGATAGCCTACGCGCTTCACCGTACCGCTGCCTATGACCGACAAACCTTCCAGATAGGATTCTATGGCCTTGTCATAATCGCGCATCCGCTTGTAGATCTCGCCCTGATTGTTCAGGCCCTGGCCAGGTCCGATATGTTTCCCGATTCCCTGTAAATTTCAACTGACTGCATCGCGCCTTTCAGGGCCTCATCGAAATTGCCCATCTCGAACCATGCTGACGATATGACATTCGCCGCGCCCGCTGTTAGGGGATGCTCGCCGTTCTCCAGGCCTATCTCCATTACCTGCTTGGCGGTTTCTATAGCCTTCGGGTTCTCGCCTGTCCTCCAGTAGATATTGGCCTTGCCTGCAAGAGCATATCCGTACTGGACCTGATTCTCAAAGTTCCTGGTCAGTTCCTCTGCCTCGTTGAACTTGTCCATTGCCCTGTCACGTTTGCCCATCCTGTTGAAAACGAAACCGATTCTGATTAGGCCTTTGGCAAGCATTTCCATGTCATTGATGGAATGGGTGCCCTTGGTTAATTCCCTGAGATAATTGATATTGTCAAACATTCGATCCTGATGCTTGCAGATATCGCTCAAGACCACAAGAATATCAAGCCGATCCTTGATTGCGGAACGGTTTGTTACACTGTCCATCTCTTTCAATGCGGCAATGCAAATATCCTTGGCTGTGTCAAAATCATTCTCAGCGATGGCCTTCTCGGCCTTCTGGATTTCGGAATGGACGTTCCCCATGTTCTCTATATTGAAAAGACAGCCGGCATATATAAGGGTTATGTCGTGGCTGGATTGGAATCACAAATATTGCTGGCACCGGTGGCAGAACCAGCGCTGATATTGCGGGATGAATTGAGTTGGCGCACCGCATCGGTTGCACGCGGGCGGCGGTGGAGCGGCAAACTCGTTCCCGATGCTGGACAGGAAGGAATCTAGCTCGTTCCTCGGGGCTGCGTGATATCGCTGGCAGCCATTGCACCAGTACTGGCTGTAGGTCGGAATCCAGTCCATGGGACGGCCGCAGAACGGGCAGGCATAGTATGACATGAAGGATGGATTGGTGTTGAGGTATTTATCCCTATCCAAAGTCCTGCGGACATTTGGACGTGGTTGGGATGGGGTTGGCCTAACCCAGGATATGCTTCTCCGCGAGGGCTCTGGCCTTCTCGAAGCCCTTATCCGGTATCCGAAGCAAACTTCGGAACGATTAAGTCGGCATCCAAACCCGCACGTCATTTTACCGCAGCATGCCCTGCCTGTAAGGGCGGGGTTTTCCTATTATTTTATCAGCAAGTGACAGCATCCAGATAGCAAAAAAGTAGTTTATCAGCCCTGTTTTGGGGAACCTCGTCTGTAAGGGCGGGGGGGTCGACGGCACCGGCTATCCATACATTCTCGCATTGCAAGACCCTCTTCCAGGGACGATTGGAGGGCAAAGGTTAAAAAGTTTTATAAACCTGGCCTATTTCATGGGTTCTAACTGAATACATCATGGGCCTATAGATCAGCTCGGTAGATCGCCTGCTTTGCAAGCAGGAGGCCACGGGTTCAAATCCCGTTGGGTCCATAGATTTTTACTTCTTTTCTTCAGGGCCTGTCCATTTCAGGCAAGTCCAAATGTCACGCGGTGGCTTTGTACGTCTACATCAAATCAATTTTTGCGTTTTGTGTAGACGTACGACCCATAACAATGTCGGAATTTATCCCCGGTCAGCAACATTTTTACGAGCCAGTCCATGAAACTTAAGCTTATTAACAGGAAGATTATCAAGGGCTTGGTGCTCCCATGGGAAAGACATTAGTCGAGAAAATACTGGCCGCGCATGCGGACGAGGATGTGACTGCAGGAAAGATTGTCTGGATTAGGATTGATGTACGTTCAGCGCGGGATTTCGGAGGCGCGAATGTTGTCAAGAACTTCAAGAAATATTATCCAGGCGAGAAAGTCGAGGACCTGGAAAAGACGTTTTTCACGTTTGATTGTAATGTTCCGGCGAACACAATCCCATATGCCAATAATCAGCAGGTTTGCAGGAACTTCGCCTGGGACCAGGGCGTTAAACTTTACGATGTGGACGCAGGTATCGGTTCCCATGTCATGATCGAGGAAGGTATCGGATACCCCGGGACAACAGTTGTCGGAACTGACTCGCATTTAAACATCATGGGCGCGGTTGGCGCTTTCGGCCAGGGCATGGGCGACCAGGACATAGCATTCGTTTTCAAAACCGGAAAGACATGGTTTGAGATTCCGGGCAGCATTTTAGTCAATATCAAGGGCGAGCTACCTGTCACTTGTTCAGCAAAAGATTTAACTTTATTCATCACGGGAAAGCTGGGCACGAAAACAGCACTGGGAAAGGCCATCGAGTTCCGCGGACCCGCGATTGACAAGCTGGATTTAGCTGGAAGAATAACGCTCGCCAGCATGGCCACGGAGATGGGCGCGATTATCGGGCTCATAGTACCGAACAAGGAAGTGCTGGAGCATTTCGGGCATACGGAAGCGCTGACACCGGACGCTGACGCGGTCTATGAGAAAACCATAGACCTGGACATCAGCAATCTGAAACCGCAGATTGCCAAACCGCCAAAGCCTGATGCTGTGGTTGATGTCGAGTCCCTTAAGAACGTGAAAATTCACTCTGTATTCATCGGTTCCTGCACAAACGGAACTTACGAGGATATTGCCAAGGTAGCCAAAATCATGAACGGTCGCAAAGTAAAACCTGGCATCGTGGCCACGCTGGTACCGGCAACCATGAAGGGCTGGAAGCGCCTACTCAAGGAGGGGCATATTTCCACATTAATCGAGGCAGGATTCGTTATTTCCAACCCTGGATGCGGCGGATGCGCGTCAGGACAGATAGGCATGACCGGCGAAGGCCAGGTTCACGTTTCAACATCCAACAGGAACTTTGCGGGAAAGCAGGGCGCGGGTGACACCTATCTGGCTTCGCCTGAGACCGCGGTAGCATCAGCCATACTTGGTAGGATTGCCACATTGCAGGAGGTGGAATAAATGATATTCAAGGGTAGGGTCTGGCTACTTCTCAGAGAGGGAAAGCTCATTGATGATATCGATACTGACATGATATTCCACAACAAGTACCTGGCAATTACGGAAATCGCGGAAATGGGCCAGTATGCGTTCGACAATCTGGAAGGTTACAAGGACTTCGCGAAGAAGGCGCAGCCCGGGGACATAGTCATCACGGGCCAGAACTTTGGCTCAGGGTCAAGCAGGCAGCACGCGGTAGATTGCTTCGTGGCTTTGAAGACGGTCTGCGTTGCCGCAGAATCATTCGGCGCGATATACAAGAGGAATGCGATTAACTCCGGATTTCCCATACTCACCATCAAGAACATCGACCTGGGCCAGGTAAAGACCGGAGACACCGTGGAAATGGACTCGGAAGCTGGCACGATCAAGAATGATGGCAAGGAAATCGGCACATTAGAACCGCTCTCGACAGTTCAGAAAGACATTCTGAAGGCCGGAAATGTGTTCGAGTATGCGAAGACGCTATAGAAATAACCGGACTTCGTTTGGCTTACCAGAGCAGTTCCTTCAGCGACCGCGCCGCCACCCTCACTGCATCGTCAGAATCGTACTTCGTTTTCCAGCCCAGTTTCCGAATCTTGTCGCTGGACAAACGTATCCGCGGCACATCCCCCACCCAGCCGCGCTTCCCGCCGGTGTAGCGGAACTCAACATCCTTCAGCCCGCATTCTTCGACGACTATCTCCGCAAGACGCGTCACGCTGGTCCAGCCCTCGGTCCCGAGGTTGAACAGATTGACGGCATCGGATGAGTTCTCCCACCCGAAAAGCATCCCGCTCACGCAGTCCCCGACTTCCAGGTAGGGCTTGGTCTGGGTTCCGTCCCCCAGTATTTCCAGAACCTTCGAATTCTTCTTCAGCTTCAGCACGAAATCCGGTATAACTCCGTGAGTACCCCCTTCCCCGACTATGTTGGCGAACCTGAATATCCAGGAATGCATGCCGTAAGTGTGCGAGTAAGCCATCACCAGGGCTTCGCATGCGAGTTTCGAAGCACCGTAGATGGATATGGGGACCATTGGCCCGAAATCCTCGGTGACCGGTTTGTCCGTAACCTCGCCATAAACCACCTGGCTGGAAGAAAATACAATGGTCTTCACATTTTTCCGGCGCATGGACTCCAGGACCTGATAAGTGGCCAGTATGCCGTTGTCAATGTCCTTGGACGGATTTTCCGCCCCGGCGCGCACGTCCCTGTGGGCCGCAAGGTGGAAAACTGCATCTACCCCGTCCATTGTGGAATCGAGCGCGGCTGCGTCCGAAATGCTGGCCTCGATGAATTTCACCGCGCCGCTGTTGATATGGCATGATATGGCGTCAAGCGTACTTTCGCTGAGATTGTCCAGAACAACGATTTCATGCTTGCCGATAAGGCGGTTGATCAAGTGGCTGCCTATGAAGCCGGCTCCGCCGGTGATGAGGAGTTTCATGGTAACGGGTTGAGAGTGCAGCATGGATATTAATCATTTTCCAAGGCAAAAATCAAAAAGAATATATACGCACGCTAGCTACTGGCGACCATGGAGTCCCTGAAGATAGCCATGCTCGCTCCCGAGTTCCTTCCGAACTGGGGTGGGGCGGGTACGTATACTATTCTTTTAGCTAGGGAATTGTCCAAATCGGACGAAATTCATGTTTTCACCACCATACGGGGTGACAGCCAGACTTCAAGCAAGAAGCAAATCGAAGAATATTTCAAGGGTCGGGTGAATATTCATATCCTCAGCACCGCCACGGACAGGTTTTTCTACAATGCCATATACCAGCTGAATGTTGCCAGGCGCCTTCCGGTTCTTCTGGAGAAAGAGAAATTCGATATAATTCACTCCAACCATGCTCACATGCCAGACCTCGGGCTGAAACTCAGGAAAGTCCGGGGACACAGCATAACCACGGTTCACACAACCATGTCCAGCCAGTACCAGGGAATCAAACGTTCGGCCGGATATATTAGTCACATGGACGGCTCGGAAAAAATGGTTCGATTCGGATATCCTTTTCTCAGCGTTATAGAGAGATATTACCTTAACAAGACAGATAATATGATATTTGTTTCGGATTTCATTCGGAGGGATGCTGAACGGATACTGGGCAAGGCCGCACCCAGGGGAGTTGTTATTAGGAACGGCGTTGATCTGGAGCGCTTCAGGAATAACTCTGTTTCCGCAAGCAATCCGAATAAATTGAATATTATGTATTGCGGCAGGTTGCTGGCGCTGAAGGGCCTGAACAATTTAATGGAAGCCTTTGCAATGGTACATAAATCAAACCCTGGGACCCATCTCACCCTGGTCGGGGGTGGGGATGCTGGTCAATGGGCTGAAACAGCTAGAGCTAGCGGCGTGCCTGACGGAGCCATATCTTTCTTGGGTCAGAAAAAGTATGAGGAGATACCAGACATAATCAACAGGGCAGACATTTTGGTTCTGCCCAGCATCAGCGAGAGCATGCCGTTATCATTACTCGAAGCCATGGCCTGCGGAAGGGCTTGCGTGGCCTCAAGGGTGGGCGGAATCCCGGAAATCATCACCCACGGAGAAGACGGATTCCTTTTCACACCAGGGGATTCGAATGAATTGGCAGATTGCCTGAACCGTCTGATTGGCGACCAAGGGATCAGAGAAGAGTTCGGCCGAAAAGCCAGGGAGCGGATAGTCAGCAATTTCTCTCTAAAAGACACAGTCAGACAAACAAGAGATATGTTCCTCTCCGTTGTTGGGGGTACAGAATGAAGATAATGCTCGTGAACCCACCCAGGTTCGAAGGTTTGCCTGTAATCAGGGAGGAGAGATGCGAGATAACTGAACGATACTCGGTACTTGAACCGTACAGCTTGCTTCAGCTAGCTGCGATTCTAAGAGAGAGAGGCCATAATATAACCTTGCTGGACGCAAACGGCTTTGACTATGATTACGCACATGTTGAAAAGAAGCTGGCCAATGTCATGCCAGATATTCTCATATTCAGGTTCACACCGACAACGTTCGATCATGACACAAGCATATGCGCGATTGCCAGGAAATTGAATCCGGAAATCAAGACCATCGGACTTTGCTGGACGCTGAACAAAGTTCCGAAGGATGTCATGGATTCCGTTCCTGAACTGGATTATTATGTTACGGGCGATTATGAAACAGTGGTGCCATCCATAATTGAAAATATATCCGATGTCAGCGGTATTGGAGGTCTGGTCTGGCGCTCTGGAAAAGAAGTGATAATCAACACTTCGACCAGGGAAATGATTGCCAACCTGGACGAGCTTCCCATACCAGCCTATGATTTACTAGACACTCTGGATCCGTATTTTATCAACACCCCGACTGATGAGGTTTTCACTATCATGTATACTAGCCGCGGTTGCCCTTACAGGTGCATATACTGCACGGTTGCTGGAACAGTCTGGAAACCTCGTTC
>JAUSPR010000190.1 GCA_030655715.1 Thermoplasmata archaeon | reverse complement strand
ACAAGGGAGTGGTCCTGGGAAGCATGGGGCTTCTCAAGGAAGCTATCGAATGCTATGACAAGGCTCTGGCAATCGACCCTGGCAGAAAACTCGCACAGCGGAACAGGGAGATTGCCGTGAAAGAATTAGATTCAAGGAATTTGAAGTAGGGGAGATATATATGCTTGATAAAGGACAGAATCACCTGATATACGAGGCCAGGACGAATTTCACATACGAGTTGTTCGCGGAATTCCTCAAGTCCGGGGTGAGTGGTATGTGCATCACAACCACGCTTCCGCGTAAGCTCTTCAAGGAGTATGGACTGAAGAATGCCGAGATAATTTTAATCACTGACATGGAAGGCGTTGAGAATGCACTTGATCCGAAGGAACTCAACACCCAGATATGGTCACGCGTCAAGCAATTCACCGAGAAAAATAAAGAATGCGTCATTCTCATTGATGACCTTGGATACCTTATTCTTGAGAACAGCTACAAAGAGGTCGAAACCTTCCTTGCCAACCTGAACAAATTGTCCAACAAGGCAAATTGTACGCTAATGGTGCCAATTAATCCCGATTCAATCACCGCAGAGATTTCGAGTGCGCTTACCAAGAAATTCGACCAGGTCAAGGACGTAAGAAATTATATTCTGACCGGTAATAAGGTAGAATGCCCAGAATGCGGTGCAATGTGGCACACAAATGTGGATACCTGCGACATCTGCGGTTATCAGTTCTCCTCCGAGATTCACAAGCCAGCTTTGACAACCGAGGAGAGGCTCATCCCCCAGAGGGAAGCGAAGGTCTCCGGAAAATTAAGGGTAAAACGCAATGAGGCGGAAGAACCGCCAAAGCCTCCTGAGCCCGAGCCGAAACCTGAGCCAGTCGCATACAATTACGAGATACGGCCCTCGGACGATTCCTGGTTCAACCGTGGTGTGGCCCTTGAAAAAATGGGAAAGAGCGAACAAGCGATAGAATGCTTCGATAAGGCCCTGGAGCAGAACCCGAACGATTCCTGGGCTTGGTTCAATAAAGGTGTATCGCTCCACAGGCTTGGATTGCTGGGCGAGGCACTTTACTGTTACGATAAAGCACTCACATACAACCCGAATGATCCGGACCTACTCTCCAACAAGGGCATAGCCCTGCGCACGTTGGGACGGGCTGACGAGGCCATGCAATGTTACAAGAAAGCGCTGAGCATTAATCCTGGCGATTCAGGCATCTGGTCCAATATGGGCGTGACATACCGGGTCATGGGCATGAATGATGCCGCATTGGATGCATATGACAAGGCATTGAAGATTGATCCTTATGATGTAGGCGTGTGGCTGAACAAGGCCGCTGCCCTCCAATCGCAGGGAAAGTTCGATGACGCAATACTCTGTTACGAGCAGGTCCTGAGAATTAATCCATACCATCCAGTTGCCCTGCGGAACAAGGAATTCGCAATGTCGAGAACATTGCGTTCATAACCGTAAGAGTTCAGTATTCTGAAGTTTGCCCCTCGATTGTAGATTTATTAATTGTAAATTTGTTAATTGTTGCTGGGATAAAGACGGCCCGTCAATTACCAAATTGAAAATTACCAGATTTAAAATAGCCATCCGTCAATTATTAAATCGAAAATTACTCAATCTACAATAGTCAATACTTCATTTTGCTGAATACTTATTCTTAACCTAAAACTATATATTCGGAATCTTCATATTATGTCTTGGCTTTATACATATTGTATTAAGGGGCAGGAGCGAATAAATGGCTCTCTTCAAGAAAAAGAAGAAAGAGGATGAACCCGAAACGGGCATGGACGAAGGCATCGGCCTCACTGGCGCGCTGTCCGAATCCAAGAAATCTGGCATGTTTTCAAGAAACAAAGGTCACCATGAGCCCGAGCCATCAGAACCCGAACCGGTCGAAGTGATGGAACCCAGTGAAGGAACCATAGAATGCGGAATCTGCGGCATGCTGTCACCGGTCGGTATAACGATTTGTGAAATCTGCGGCGGTTCCCTGGACAGCGGAGAACCATCTCTGAAAGATTCAAGAGACCTGGAAGAGGAGGAATTGCCCGCCTTTGAAGAAGAAATACCTCCTGCGGAAATACAACCCGAACCGGAAATCCCTGCAGCAGCGGAACCCGATTTACCCGTTCCAGAAGAGCAGGAACCTGAATCAGAATTAACTATTCCAGATGAGCCAGAACAAGAACCAGTATCCACCCCAGTTCCAGAAACTCAGGACATCCCTGAAACCGAACTGGTAATTGAGGAAGAACCCGCCAAGCCGAAATTCATCAAAACTCCAAAGCCAGCACCTGTCAAGGAAATTCCATTCAAAATTGAAACCGTCGAGGAGAAGGTGGAGAAGCCATCCTGGAAGCCCCTGCCTAAAAAGGAGAGAAAGAAGGCGGAAAAGACCATCAAAAGCGACGTCAAGACCCTTGACAAGCAACTCAAGAAAAGCCACATCACACGTGAGGAGCATGACCACCAGGTCAAGAAGCTCCGAATAGAGCACGGTCTTGAGCCGCCGGAAATTCCACCCGTCATACCGGCCCGTATCACGCTTCCAGAACCAGCCCAAGAAAAAGTTACACCAATCGAGGAACCAAAGGTTGAGGAAAAACCCGTGGTTACCAAAACCAAGCAGAAGTATTTTGAGGAACCCCTAGTCTCAGAGAAACCTGAACCCAAAATGCCGGAGAAAGATGCCGCCAGCTTCCAACCACCAACTGAAATGTTGGAAGATGATTTCAAACTTGAGGATATGGATAGCAAAACCGAGATCGTGGACATGAGCGCGGAACCGAGTATTGACATTGACAAGGAAATTGATGAGATTATTCCGCTCGAGCTCCTTTCTCTGGAGGAGTTTGATGAAGAGCCAGTATCTGTTCCAGAACCTATTGTTGCCTCGGAGTCCGAGGATAAGAAAGTTGGATTCCTGGCCTCCAGAAAGATATTCGGAGAGAAATCCAAACAGCTGGAGGAATGGGAGGAAAATCTGAGAGGCGAGGAGCATAATATTCAAGTGGCCAAAGCTGCACTGGACAACCGCGAGGCCAGGCTTCAGGAGAAGGACATGGAGATTCAAACTGAATTACAGATTCTCCAGACCAAGAAGAAGGACATGAACATAAGAATTGAAAACCTCAACAAGAGGGAAGCGGAAATTCAATCCATCGGAGCCAAGCTTTCCCAGCGCGATGAGGTCCTGGATGTCAGGGACGGGGAAATTTCCAAGCGTGAGAATACAATTTCATCACTTGAAGAGATGGTAAATGCCAGAGAAGCCGAACTGAAGGAGCGCATTTCCATACTGGAGAAGAAGGAGAAGGACATTGTCTCCAGGGAGAGCGAGACCAGGGAGAAATGGCTCGAGATGCGCGAGTTTGACAGGAAAATTCAGTCCCGCTCGGAAGAACTTGACACTGTCGAGGAGGAGCTGAATGAGAAGCGTTCAGGCCTCAGGAAGAGAGATTCAGAGCTTGACGATAAACGTCGTGAGCTGGACGCCCGCAATAGGGAGCTTGAGGCTCGTGATAGAGACCTCACATCGCTTCAGAAGCAGATTGCGGCCAAGGAGGAAAGCATCATTGCCACGGTCGAGGAGACCAAGGACAAGGCCAAGCAGCTCGAGGAACTGGGTATCAATCTAGAAGCCAGGAAGGAGGAGCAGGACGCCCAGAGTACCGATCTGGCAGAAAGAGAGGAGCGCCAGGAGGCCTGGAAGAAGAGACTGGAGGCTAAAGAGTCAGACCTTGCAGTGAAGAATAATGAGCTGAGCAGTAAGGAAGGCGCAATCCGTTCCCAGGAAAGGGAAGTTGAAGAGCGCAAGGAAAAGCTCAAATCACGTTTGATGGAGATAAAGAATCTCGAGGATCAGACATTGCTGCGAAAGCGCGAGATAGACGATGTCGAGCTTCTGCTAATCCAGAAGGAGAACGAACTGTTCAACAGGGAACAGGGAATATCACGAAAAGAAGCTGCGAAGTGATTCTATGGTTGAACTACATGTCAAAGGTGTACATCTGGCCAATGTTTTCAGGTTTGTCAAGTGGAAGCGCGGTCTACTGGGCCTGACCAAGTTCAATGATGAAATCAGGAAACTTCCTGAATGCAGCAAACTGGATGAAAATAGTTTCGTCGAGAAGGACTGGTACGATTACGAATTATACTTGAAATTACTCAATATCGCAGATAAAGTCGTCGGCACCGGCGACCTCTCCAAGATTTATGAAATCGGCCTGTGGAACATTCGGAATCTGGGGCATCTCAGCTACCTGGCCATGAAACCGGAGATACATGATTTCATGAACAATGCGGTCAAGAACTGGCGTTCTGTCTATGACTTCGGAAGCTTGGAAGTTGTGGAGAATACCAACAGGAAGATAGTTGTCAGGTACATGGGCTTTCCGCCTGCTCCGGAGAAGTGCCAGTATTTCAGAGGCAGCATTACCGGCATGATAGAATTATGCGGTCTTGATGGCAAGTGCGAGCAGACAGCGTGCAATGTCAAGGGCGC
>JAUSPR010000180.1 GCA_030655715.1 Thermoplasmata archaeon | reverse complement strand
ATAGTGGAGAAAGAAATCGATTCCCACCTTGGCAAGAAGTTCGAGGAAATGGCAAGAGAGGTTGTGAGTGAAGCATATCCAGACATGAAAATCGGGTCATGGTGGAACCGGCAGGGAGAAGAAATAGATATCATAGCCTCTGGAAAGAACAGGGTAATATATTGCGAGGTAAAATATACAAACAGGAAGGTAGGAGAGAGCACATTGGAGGAACTCAAGCGCAAATCATACCTTGTGC
Organism: Thermoplasmata archaeon; assembly: GCA_030655715.1. Lineage (GTDB taxonomy): Archaea > Thermoplasmatota > Thermoplasmata > SG8-5 > SG8-5 > UBA147. Next base: position 5,111 of record JAUSPR010000180.1, on the reverse strand, counting down.
CGTTCTCCGGTCGGAAAGAGTACCTCCTGATTTCAAAAAGCGGCTTCACCAGGGGCTTGACAGAAAGAGAGAACCTTGAACTCTGGACATTGGAGGACATCTGGGAAAGTGTATACGTGTGAAAATAGAAGGAGAACCAGAAAGTGTTGATGCGTCCAGTTGCTTCTGTTCTTCATGTAGTGCAGTGTGAGGATGCGGCTAAACGGAGGAAATCAGATAGCTTCCATAAGTCAAACGACAATGTGCAGGACTCCACCCCTATCGTAACATGCATTGAAACGATAGATGAAACGATACGAGATTGGCTCGGAGATAGGTGTCAGCAAAGTAACGGTCCTACGAAAGATAGACCGACTGGTAGACATGAACTTCGTGGAAAAGATAGGAAAAGGCCCGGCCACCAGATACCGTCTGGGAAAAGCACTAAAATAGACTCACCGCTCCTGGCTGGTTGGGAACAGAAAACCGATTGCTTTTTACGATAATTTTATTCGAAGATAGATAGTTTTATTGCACTCTGTGTTAAGGATAGATATTGGTTAGCTAATCAGAGAGAGATGGCTACATGCGACCGAGAATACCACCCTGGCGGTTTTCGGTACTGTACCGACCAACACAAACATCACATTGAACACCGGCTGGAACCTGGTCGGTTACCCGTCCAATGTTCCGAGGCTGGCTTCCGAAATATTGCCGGCGGAGGCAGATATGGTGTCGATCTATCAGATTGCATCCCCGTACATTCAAGACTTCATGGACCTCAGCCTGGTCACGATGTCCGCGGGAAACGGGTACTGGGTGCATGTGACTGCGGATTGTCTCTGGACTGTCGATTGGTGAGCCGACCGACAGAAGTTGAATGCAACAATCAACAGATTACAGTAACGCATTCGACCATGGCATGGCAACTGAATATAGCTAAATCGAATGCCATACGGCTTGCATCATTCTGTTAACAATCGGTGAATTCGAAAGCTAAATCTCAGCACTGCCCACACGTAGCTCGTTTCCGAATGCCCTCAGGCTTCGGATGCCGAATGAATTCGCCATGAATCAGCAATCTGAAAGCAAACAGATTCAGAGCGTTCTCGGTAATCGGCATTTTAGAATTAATCTTGATTACCGAGCGAAATCTTGATTAACTACATGGTAATCAAGTGCGTTCATACACGAGTGGAGAAAGAACATGGCCAATGATGATAAAAAAGGTTACAAAATAGTGCTTACCACCTCAAGGGCAGAGGGCAGCATTTACGGCTACGACCCGTTCGTGGCCTTCACCAATACATTCCCGCACAAACTCTTTCCCCAGAGAATGCTGGATGAGTGGTTCAAGCCCATGAGGAATAAAGACGGTTCCGCTCAATTTGTTCCTTACGGCCTGAGAAAAGTAGAATCACTGCTGATGGATAAATTTGGCGAGGACAGCGTCATTACAGCGAACGCTGCTGACCTGGATCATTTCGTTGGCAAAGACACGAAACTCATCTGCATGACCACCATGGACCCTGTTGGCCTTGCCTATGTCAGCACCACTTACAATTCATTAATCGGTTTCGGCGGGGACGCGCTCAATGCCTCGGAGTTCCGCTGGTTGATGGAGCAACCGGCCATGAAAAAGCCCGGAATAAAGAAGATGCTGGGCGGTGCCGGGGTTTGGCAGCTGAACGAGGCAAAGCTTGTAGAGAAGTTCGGCATAGATTTCCTGTACCACGGTGAAGCCGAGGAAAGTCTTGTGGGTGCAGTGGAAAAAATTCTTTCAGGTGAGCAGAAAGAAAGGGACATACATGGCGTCAAGCCAAAGCCGGAGCAGATACCACTCATCAAAAGAGCAGCATCATACGGCATGGTGGAATGCACCAGAGGGTGTGGCAGAATGTGCAAATTCTGCACTCCGACAATGAGGAAGCGATATTCTGTCCCGCTGGACACAATTTTGAAGGAAGTGGAAACCAATGTGAAATACGGTTCAGAGATGGTTTTCATAGCCACAGAGGATATTTTCCTGTACAAGTGCAAGGAAAAGTTCAAGCCGAACAAGGAAGCATTGGTGGAATTATATTCCAAGATTGCCGCGGTCGAGGGCGTAAAATACATTCAGGTATCCCACGGTGCGCTGGCTCCAATAGTATTCGATCCTTCTGTTCTTGAGGAACTGACTCCGATTCTCATCGAAAAAACCAGATGGACACCGGAATACAAGGCCGCATATCCCAAGAAATTTATTTCGGTCGAGGTTGGCATTGAAACAGGCAGTACGCGCCTCATGAACAAGCACATGAAAGGGAAAGCATTACCTTTCAGTGTGGACCACTGGCCCGAGCTGGTCCAGCAAGGCGTCGGCAATATGAACGACCATGACTGGTGGCCACTCTGCACCCTTATAACGGGTTTGCCGGATGAGACAGAGGATGACTTGCTCAAAACACTTGAACTGGTCGACGACCTCAAGGGAAGTCATTCCTTCCTCACACCTTTGCTTTTCATACCAATAGAAGAGGCGATGCTGAGCGATGCAAAGAGAGTGAGCCTGGAACACCTTTCTGAACTGCAATGGGAGTTCATCACAAGATGCTGGCGCCACAATATCGACACCTGGGCGGTAGATAACAAGCTCAAGATTCATGCCCTTATCTTCTCGGCCTACTGGGGCATATCCAGGTGGAAGCACGGCAAGAACTCTTTCAGGCCTGTCATGAAACTGGCAGGCTTGCCCGAGGATATTGTGGGCGGCGTATTTACTTCAAGGTCAACTGGGCAATTCTCTCCGAACTTCAAAATTCCAATAATCGGAGAGAAGGAAGCGGCCATAATCCTTGAAGACAGCCCCGAAGAGGATAAGTAGCGACTGCTAATTCATAGTTAATGATTTAAAATAGTAATAGTATTGGGACAGGCTATGGCATCTGAAAAGGCTAAAAAAGATTTGGCGATCCTGGACAGGGAACGCTGCCCCACAGGAATCGAGGGCCTGGATAATATTCTCAATGGGGGTATTCCGCGAGGAAATACCATCCTATTCACAGGTAGCTGCGGAACCGGCAAAACAACTCTGAGCCTAGAGTTCCTGGTCCACGGAGCCATTGCAGGTGAAAACAGCCTTTTCGTGTCAGTGACGGAAGCCTCGGACAAGCTCATGAAAAATGTGATACCGTATGATTTTTTCGATGAATCTCTTATCAAAAAGGGCACACTTGTGTTCGTGGACATGCCTGTCATTTATGAACGGCTAGGCCTCACTGAAATGGAGCTGAGCCTGGAAGATGTCAGCACGATTGTAAAGGCCATTGGTGACCTTGTTGACGAACTGCAAATTAAACGGCTTGTTCTGGATTCCGTAACATCGGTTTGTTATAGATTGAAAACCGAGGAAAAAATTCGTGAATTCATCCTGAAGATAGGGAAAGTGCTTTCCGACAAGGGATGCACCAGCATGCTTATTTCCGAAATTTCGCCTTCCGCGGAAAGATATTCACTCTATGGAGTGGAAGAAGCCATTGCAGATGGCATTGTGTTATTGGGCAATTTGGAGAGAAGAGGAGACCTTCTCAGGACACTCCAGGTAGTGAAAATGAGAGGAACCAGTCACTCTAGGGCGAAATACGTTCTTGACCTGACGCCAGCCGGCATTTTACTTGTGCCGCTGCTGAAGGGAGGAAGCGGTGGAGGGACCACCTGATGCCGAAAAGCCCTAATGAAATAGCCGATGAGCTTACCCAGCTACCGCCGTCAGCCATCTCGCTCACAATCTCAGATGAAACTTACTTCGATGCCATCAGAGGCGTTGTTGACATATTTGCCTCCAAGAAGAACCTGAACACGATTTACATATCGGCCGCAATACCGTCCCAGTCCATTATAGACGTCCTTAACATCCTGGAAGTTAACCTGGAGAACACATATTTCGTGGACTGTATTAGCCATATGATGGTCGGAAGCACCAAGAGGCACCCGAACGTCCACATGGTTGAAAGCCCCACCATGCTCGAAAATCTCATGCTCAAAGTTGAATATCTAATAAAGAAGAGCGGGGACAAGGGTAATGTGGTATTGCTTGATTCCATCAATATGCTGGCTATCCATAACAGTCCGAAAATTCTCTCGGAATTTGTGCATATTCTCAATAATAATATGAGAGCGAAAAACGCCTACATCGTCATCTTTTCCATCGAGGCATTCAGCTCGGAAGAGATTGGCAACATGATGGGCTTCGTTTGCGACATTGAAATTTCCATGAACAAGGAGGAGGAGAAATGACAGTCGAAACAGTAAGTTTCGGCATCCCTGCCCTGGACAAGGCCATCATGAACGGCATCCCGAAGGGTTACACCATTCTCTGCCTTGGTTCTCCCGGCGCCGGAGTGGAGCTCTTTGCCAAGAGATTCGCCACGGTCAACACCAGCAAGGAGAGCGTGACTTACTTCTCCACATCCGAAAGGGACGAGGATGTCATCAACACAATGAAGGACTTCAAATGGGATACTAATATCAAAATCGTAAATATCGGCACAATGTATTACGAGAAGGTCCTGGCAAAGCACCTGGAGGTCAGCAAATACAGGCAGGAAGGCCTGACTTTGAAGGATATACGCCAATTCAAGATGACAACACAGTCAAAGGAGGAAGAATACGGAACCCAGAACTTCCTGACAACCGTGACCTATGAGATTTCAAAACTGAAACCGCCATTCAGAATCGTTCTCGATTCCCTGAATTTCTTTCTGGAATACTACAATCACAAGGACGTGCTTTCAGCCATCAGGACAATCAAAGCACACACACAGCACAACGGCGGTGTCGCGCTCTTAACCTTGGTCAAGGGCGTGCTGGACAGCCATATTGAGAGCGGTATAGAGGAGATTGTGGATTGCATTATCGAACTGGAGAGACAGAGGGACGATTTTGAATTCAAACGTAACCTGCTCATTCGAAAAGTTCGAAATCACCCGGAAAAAACTGGAATACTGGCTTATACCATCGATGATAAAGGTATTTCTGCTAAATCAGTCTAGTAAACTACCAGCCCCTAAAGTGGCTGACGTTTGTTACCGGGGCTGGAAGTTTAACATATGGCAGTTGCATACCTGAATTATCGAAGCACATGGGCTTCG
>JAUSPR010000176.1 GCA_030655715.1 Thermoplasmata archaeon | reverse complement strand
GTAAGAGTTCAGCCGTGTGAAGTTTGTATGATTATTTGTCCGTCTGTGAGGAGGGATTGCTTTCTGAGTTTGAGTGTATGGTATACGCTGGTGAGTGTTTCGTAGATTTGTGCGCCTTTCGGTGTTTTGTTTCCACCGCTGATTTTTCTGGCTATGACGCTGTGTCTTAGGCCACGCTCGGCTCTGTTGTTTGTGGCTTCGACTTCTGGATTTTTTACGAATTGGAAGAGGCTGTTTTTCTCTTTGAGGAGGTTTTCTACGAACTTCCAGCATTTGGTGGATTTGTATGGTTTTTTGATAAGCTCAGTTTTCATATCTTTGTATAATTTGTCGATGTCTTCATCTGTGCCTTGGTGGTCGAACTTGAGTGCTTGTTTGTATGTGCGTTTCAGGGTTTCGTGGATGCGTTTACCGTCTGTTCCGTAAAATTGGGCGAGTTCTTTGGCATTGCAAATGAGATGTGCCCAGCAGTCTTGTTGTGGTCTCTTGGTCTTTTTGGCTAATGCTTTGTAGGCCGAGTGTCTGTCGTGAATGTCAACGCCTTTCGATTTTTTGCCCAAGACCTCCAGAGGGACTTCGTGACTGCGGGATGCTGTAATCTTGTACAATGCTTCGCTCTTGGTAAAATTACAATTACTGGCCGAAATATGACGATGTATCCGTGTTCGGAGACCCGAGGCTTGGGCTCCCAACGACCCAGTACTGCGCGGACTTCACCGGTTATCTTAATATCCCTGTTTCCGGAAACTACACGTTCGGTTCGACACCCGATGACTATGGAGGAATGCAGATGATGGTGGACGGTGCCTGGATATGGATTTCACCATGGCACTGTGGGTGGAGCCCCCCAGGTAATTACGCTCCGACGACTGGATATTACGAAGCAGGCATATACCCGCTCTTTGGCAAATTCACCGAGAATGACGCCCAAGTAGGTGCACAGCTGACTTTCTACTGGAAGGCCCAGGAACTGCTTGGACAGGACGCAAACTGCACCGTGTCTTTCTATCTGGACTCAATATCGGATGAAAACCTGATTTACAGTGAGACCAATGTTTTCGTGCCCTATGGTGAAAATATCAATATTGGAACTCAATGGATAGCCAATGAGTCCGGAGAGCATCAGATTATTGTAATCGCATCCGATGTGGTTCCTTCGGACATCGACCTCACGAACAATGAAGCCGCAGTTACAATATTCGTCGAAGACCCACAACCCGGCGAGCTAGCCGTGGACAAGGTCAGGCTATCTGGCATCCAGGAGGGTTACACCCTTACCTATTACGAATGGGAATTGCTCATCACAGTTACAAACTATGGTTCCTCGGCGGTCACAGATGTGCAGGTTAAGGACGTGCTTCCAGCGGAACTCGAATTGCTGGAGATGGTACCCAGCACCGGTAATGCGATATCAGGAGACCAGGCATTCGCAGATACTCGTGCCACACCGCTTCCCCCGGTGACACAACCCATCAAATCCACACACATCGCCTGGACGGTCGGTGTTCTGGAACCAGGGCAATCCGAAACGCTCTACCTCAAGGTCTTTACACGTGTGAACCCTGGCGGAAACCAGGAATTCACGTCTCCCGGTACATATATCATCAATGAAGGAGCATGTGCGAAAGGCATAGACTCCCTGACAGGAGATGAACTGGAAGTACATTCCCAGGCAATAACCGTGGTCATTGAAGAACTGGCTCCCAAGATAACTCTACCTGCCCTGAAATTTGCACACCGAAACCAACTAAAGAAATCTATGTTGCTCAATCGAGATTGGTTGCTTATTGGGATTTCTGCCTGGCATATATAGACATAATCAGTCCGATGAATCCTATTCCGATTGCCCCGAGGAAGTTGAGGAAGGGGTCTTCTCCCAGCATTGTTATCAGGAGGAGAATCAGCAGTCCTATCATTCCGAACCCGGCGCCGATGGTTATCATCAATTTGCCTGACTTAACTCGCGTGGTGGTCTTGATTTTGCCAAGATTCCAACCAATGAAAACACTGCCCATGATTACAAGGAACCCGCCAAGGCTGCCAATCAACACAAGTACCTGGAATATCTGGCCCAGGGCATCGATTCCCGTGATGTTCACAGCCTGTTCGCCGATATTGCCCCAGGTCGCTGCGCCTGTGACTCCGGCAATCAGCATCAATATTCCACCAATCAGGCCAACAATGCCTGCCTTCTCGTTCTGGTTTGCTCTTTTTCCGCTCATCTCTTCGCCTCCAATATCTCTCTCAACTTGTTGAAATTGGACGGATTCTCATCAAGGTGCTTCTGCACCGGTTTGAGAATCTCCGAGATATGGCTTGCCACTGCGTTCTTCAGGTCCATGGGATGCAGCTTTCCTGTTCCGAAGGCTTCGGCCAACTCCTCGTATGTTGTGAAATGCAAATCCCCGCCGAATTTCTCCGGTCTTTTGATGTCCATGTGTCCGATTTCCGGGAAGATGGCCAGCCTGGCATGCTCCAGTACCGGGTTATCCTCTACCTGGCCTTGCGGGCAGAAAGCCTTCTTCAATTTCTGAATGACGACGTCTGGTTTGTCATGCAGAAATATTGCAGAATCCGGATTGGACTTGCTCATTTTTGATTCCGCGGCATCCATTCTGCCGCCGCCCTGGAGGCCCATGAGCAATCCCCAGTGAAGCGCGACCGGTTTCTTGTACCCCAGTTTCGAGGCAACATCCCTTGCTAGCATATGGGCATGTCTCTGGTCCATGCCGCCTATGGCCAAATCGAGATCTTGATGGAATATGTCAGCGGCCTGCATTGACGGGTAAATGAGCTTGGATGAATCCGAATCCGCTTCATCCTCCGTCCGGCCCATGATTGTCATGGCCCTTTTTATCCGTGCGACACTGGTTGCCTTGGAGATTCGGATGACCTTTTCCCAGTATTCCTTCTCGTCAACCAGGTCCGAGCCAACAATGTAATGAATTTTTGGAGAATCCGCACCCAGGCCTTTGAGACAATCCTCAAGATACCGACCGCAGGCTTGAATGCTGTCCAGAGTGCCGTCCAGCTTGTCATTGATTAGCGCGTGCCAGTCAGCCAATAGAATATTAACTTCAAATCCGAGTTCGACAAGATCCTTGACCTTTCTTGCTCCAATCAGGGCCTGGCCTATGTGAAATAGTCCGGATGGCTCGATGCCCCAGTAGGCTTTCAGCTCACCGCCTCTGGCGAGCAGTTCCTTTGCTTCGTCTGGCGTAACGACCTCGAGAATGTCACGTGAAAGAATATTGAATTTTTCTTCTTGCGTCATTGCCCCTCCGTAGAGTCTCATTATTAAAATTCTTTCGTATTCACACGTTCTGAGACATTCACGGGCTGTGGATAGGATGTTAAAACATATTTCATAAATACATGGAATGCATCCCCACCAGCATGAACCTAGTAAAGAGCCTAATCAGGGACGTTCCGGACTTTCCGGTAAAGGGAATAATCTTCAAGGACATAACCCCGGTTCTGAAGGATCCGAAGGCCCTGGGCATGATAATTGACAGTTTCAGCGAGATGTACAAAGGCGAGAAAATTGATGCGATAGTCGGAATCGAAAGCCGCGGTTTCATCATCGGCGCTCCCCTAGCCCTGAAAATGAACCTCCCATTTGTCCCGATAAGGAAGATTGGGAAACTCCCGTTTGACAAGATTAAAGTTAGTTACAAACTGGAATACGGCGAGGCCACAATCGAGATACACACTGACGCCCTGGTTGCAGGCCAGCGCGTGCTAATTGTGGATGACCTTCTTGCAACCGGAGGAACTACGGCGGCGAGCATCGAACTCATTGAGAAATTAGGTGCCGAGGTCGTGAAATGCGCCTTCGTGATTGAACTGGGGTTCCTGCACGGTCGGGACAAGCTTCCTGCCGACAAGGTTGACAGCCTCATAACCTATTGAGGATTAATATGCTGGAACGTCTCAAGGAAAGCCTGGAAAATGCCCCTGTGGTCAAGTTCCAGGACTATGATTATTTTGTATTCTCGATAGCTGATGGCATTCCGACAATCGAACCTGAGTTGCTCAACGAGGTAATCGAGGCGATGGCCTCCCGAATTGAAGGCCAGTATGATAAAATTGTCACTGCCGAAGCCATGGGCATCCACCTTGCAGCAGGCCTATCATTAAAGACCGGCATACCATTCACAATCATCCGAAAGCGAAAGTACAACCTGCCGGACGAGAAAGAGTTTGAGCAGGTGACTGGCTATTCCTCGAGAAAGATGTACATCAATGGCCTGAAGAAAGGCGACCGCGTTGTTCTCCTGGACGACCTCATCAGTACCGGCGGAACCTTGATAGGCATTCTCGGGGCCCTGGAAGAGATGGGCATCGTGGTAGTGGATGTCATGATAGTTATTGACAAGGGCACTGGCCGGAAAAAGGTAGAAGAAAAGTTTGGCATCAAAATCAAAACACTGGTGGGCATCGACATAGAGAATGGCCAAGTTAAAGTTAGGGAAGCTTGAGATTGGCACACCTAAACCTGGCGTGGATTCACGTCAGTTTCACAACAGCATGCCCCGCCTGTGAGGGCGGGGTCTTGGCAGCATTTTGAGATTGAGTGACAGCATCTTGATTGCAAAAAAGCATTCTGTTAGCGTACTGGGAAGCCCCGCCTGTTTTTATCGGCATCCAATTTTATCGGTATCCAAACCCTTTGGGATTTGGAACGATTAGGCAAGTATCGGCATCGCAAACCTATGGACATTTGGAATGGAAGGTGTTTGGGTTTACCGAGCGAGCAGGCTCACCTGAGTTTTCTTATTTGCTGAATATTTTTCTTTTGGAAGGTGGGCCAGCGCAGCGAGGTTAAAAGAAAAATACTCGCGTGGGAGGTTAATGGCACCCAGCCTAACCGGCAATCTCACAGCAGGCGCCACCCTTGGGCTTTTTCATCCCGAACTCCAAGACCTAGATTGAGTTTTAGGCCGTCGTCCGGTGCCGCGGTATTGTTTTTGACTAGCTCCCATTTTTCAGGCGAACTCTTAAATATATATTTCCCTATATAGTATTGCCTTTCGGGGTACGGGATTGGGATGTCGTATGTCATGCAAGTACTATTATAGAGGCGGTCTTTGCGCCAACAGCCAGATGGACAAGCCGTTTTGCGTCGGCGAGGAGAAATGCACCACATTGGGGGGCACCGCCGCAAAGCCGGAACTGAAGATGAACACTGTTGCCGTGGCGGAGAAAGAAGACACCATGAGCCAATGGTTAGGCGTCTATTGCCCGCATTATCAGAGGTTCTATTGCACCGGCGGCGAGGACGGTTGCAAGACCGGCGGATGCGCCACCGCAGAATCATACGAGAGAAGTCTCACTTCCCAGATGGAGAAATGCAAGTGAGTAATGTTGACTGCAAGCACCTGGATGAAAAAGGCATATGCCAGGGCAAATATCAAGGTTTTGGCTGCATTGATGAGAAATGCCTTGATCCCACAAGGGCACCGAGGGGCGCACAGTGCAAGCACGGTCGTGCAGACGGCTATTGCCTGAAGCACAAGAAGTTCCAGTGTGAGGGCCAGGAATGCGATGATTACGAGTGATTTTTACTGGCATCCATGGTTTTAGCAGATACCGATATTTCTTTGCTCATTCAATTTTAACTCTGTTTTCATATTCTACCGGCAGCACCCCATAAGCTTGTATCTTCTTGATTTCGAATCCTCTCGAAACAACCTCCGCCAGCATCTCTTTTGATGGTACCTCGGCGCCGTCAATCCCGCCATCCAGCGCGCCAATCTCGATGTCTACCCTTTCTGTAATCCTTCCCTTGGATTCAGACCCTCTGGGCCGTAGGGCGCCGAGAATGATCTTTGTCCTGGGGAACAGCTTTCTGGCATGTGAAACGACCTTCTCCACATCCTCGCCGGTGGGCGGGGCTATTTCAGCCAGTTTAGTGCCCTTTGTCGGCCTCAGAACAATAATTGCTATCGAACTGGGTTCTATCTCTGTTTTCAGCAGCTCCAGGGCAGTAATCTCGCCTTTCAGCTTTCCCTCGTGAAGGCCTACACACACATGTGGGCAGATTTGGGGTATTCCAGCGTCCCAAAGATTTTTAAATGTCAGGAGATAATCTTCAGCAGTCGCATCCAGCCCGAAGATTTTTTTCACGGTTTTGGCATTGCCCACCATCTCCATGGAGGCAATGTCCACTCCTGCATCTGCAATCTTTCTGGCAAGCCTCACATCGACAAAACCTGTGTGAAGCTTGATTATCAGGCCCATGTCATGGACCTTTCTGATTGCCGGGAGAAGCTTTTCCAGGTTCAGCATCCTTCCATGCTTGTCGCACCCGCCGCTTAAAAGAACTCCCCTGGCGCCCTCATTTTTCAGCTGATTACATAGCTGTTCCAGAGTTTCAGGAGTTGTAGCTGGCATCATGTCCTTCAGATATACTGCTCCGCAGTGAAGGCAATTGAGTGCGCATGCTTCCCCCGATAATGATATCGATGGAAAATCCGGCCAGACATAATATGCTCTGAAAACCTTTTGATTCATCAGAACCCTCTGGTCACTCTGGACCCTCTTTTTCCGTTTTCGGAGGTTCATCTGAATTTTCCGCTTCCTCCTCGCCGTCGAACCTTTCCCCACATTTGGGGCAGAAATTATCGTCCTCGCCGACTCCGGCGCCGCACTGGTCACAGGTGAATGGTTTGGAATCCAGGGCATCAGGCAGGACTTTTGAATCACCCTTCTTTGGCTTGTCTTCTTCTTCGTCCTCTTCCTCCTTCATGCGGAGTGCCACGTCCCAGGTTTTGCGCTTTTCTTTGGCCACATTCAGCCACCAATAGAGGATAATTATGATGAGAAACAGCAGTCCGATATTGCAGAACATTGATACTGCGCCCAGGGGAATGTAGCTCCCCCAGTTGTCAATCTCGGTTCCGACCAGCGGACCAATTGCCATTGTGGAGTTCAAACTGCTAGTACCGAGCGGGTTGTTGAAGACTATGGCGAACCAGTAAGAGTATATCCCTGCATCAGGAATGTTCTGAACGGAATAAAATTCTTTTCCATCTTGATAATTGGTATCCAAAGGGTCTGTCTCGTTCATCGTTGGCGTTCCAATGACGCCCCATACTCCTCTGGCATAACCCAGGCGAATGTCCAGCGGTACTGCTGAAGAGCGGTTCGAATACACGGTTACATGGAACCTATACTCCAGGCCCGGATTTCCAATATAGGTATCCACTGTTCCGCCTGTCATGTTGTACCATATGCCATTGTCTACCCAGGTTCCGTCATCCAGATCAATATAATCTTTTGTAACCCAGTCAATGTGAAGTGTGGAGGTAACTGGTGCGTCAGGTTCCGCGGAGTAGGCATTGTGAACCACAAGAGGTCCGTTGACTGCGCCAAGAAGCAGAAATAAAGCTATGCCAATGATAGCCAGATTTTTTCCATCCCGCCATCCAAACAAGTAAAGAACAATGAAAGATACAGCAACCAGCCCAATGAGAAGAAGATAATACCCGGTATAAGCGTCAAGCATCGTGGCCATTACAAGCATCAGGACATCTATTAGGAACACTGCAATAAGACCAATCGGCTTGGCGTGTTTCATCTGGCTCAATTTTTCAAGCGGCTCTGGGAGTTTCATCACGGTTTTGGATGACTTCCCTGATATTATAGTTTCGCCAATAGGTAAAAATTCAGTTTTTTCATTGTAGATTTGTTAATTGTAAATTTGTTAATTGTTGCGCAAACTACCAGCCCTTAACGTGGCTAGCGTTTCTAGCCAGGCTGGAAGTTTACGTGTGTAGGCCATGCACCTTTTTCCGGCATCCAAATTTATTCGGCATCCGAATTTAGCCGGCATTGGAACTACGTGTGACAAGAAGAGGGGATTTGGAACTACGTGCAATCAGAGGGCATTTGGAGAGGCTTTGATTTCATGTGCAAATATCTGCACGGCGCATGGCGGATTCCCTA
>JAUSPR010000157.1 GCA_030655715.1 Thermoplasmata archaeon | reverse complement strand
CAGCTTCAACGGAACCAAATTCGATGGCAGCTACCCCTATGCTAGTTTGACGCGGGATGGCATTACCTTATATGGAATGACTTATCGAGGCGGAGCCAGCAATATGGGAACCATGTTCAAAATTGACACATCTGGATTAGGCTTTACCCTGCTGCACAGCTTCAACGGGACCGCAACCGATGGCAGCTACCCCTATGGCAGTTTGACATGGGATGGCACGGTGTTATATGGAATGACGTACCAAGGGGGAGCCAGCGGCGTGGGGACAATTATCAGTATTAAAACTGATGGAAGCAGCTTCACCCTGCTGCACAGCTTCAACGGGACTGCATTTGACGGCAGTTACCCCTATGGTAGTTTGAACCAGGATGGCGCAGCATTATATGGAATGACCCTCAATGGCGGAGCCAGCGGCATGGGCACTATATTCAAAATTGACACATCTGGATTAGGTTTCACCCTGTTGCACAGCTTCGTAGGAGGCGCAACCGATGGCAGCTATCCCTATGGAACATTGATGCAGAACGGCCTGACCCTATACGGCTTGACCAACAATGGCGGGGTCAGCAGCCTGGGAACAACATTCAGAATCAACACTGATGGAACTAGCTTCACCCTGCTGCACAGTTTTCTGAGCACGGCAACCGATTGCACAAACCCTCGGGGACATGTGATACAGGACGGCACTACATTATACGGAATGGCCAGTAATGGAGGAAACTACAGCATGGGGGCAATATACAAAATTAACACTGATGGAACTGGCTTTGCATTCATGCATGAATTTGCCGGAGGAGCGACCGATGGCAGCTACCCCTATGGTAGTTTGATCCAGGATGGCGCGGCATTATATGGAATGACTTACCAAGGGGGAGCCAGCAACCAGGGGATCATTTTCAGTATCAACACAGATGGAAGCAGCTTCACTATGCTGCACAGCTTCAACGGAACCAAATTCGATGGCAGCTACCCCTATGCTAGTTTGACGCGGGATGGCATTACCTTATATGGAATGACTTATCGAGGCGGAGCCAGCGACATAGGAACCCTATTCAAAATTAACACGAATGGAAGCAGCTTCACCCTGCTGCACAGCTTCAACGGGACTGCATTTGACGGCAGTTACCCCTATGGTAGTTTGGTTCAGGATGGCGCGGCATTATATGGCATGACTTACCAAGGAGGTGTCTCTGGCCTGGGTACAATATTTTCATTTACTAAGGCATCAAGTAGCTTCACCCTGCTGCACAGCTTCAACGGGACCGCATTCGATGGCAGCTATCCCTATGGCAGTTTGACACGGGATGGCGCAGTATTATATGGAATGACTTATCGAGGCGGAGCCAGCGACCTGGGAACAATTATAAAAATAAACACGGACGGTTCGGGCTTCGCATTACTACGCAGCTTTGCCTCTGGAGGTGGCAACTACCCGTATGGAAGTTTGGTGCAGGACGGCATCATAATGTATGGTATGACTTACCAAGGGGGAGCCAGCGGCATGGGAACCGCATTCCGGTTCAACAAGGACACAACCGCCTTCACAGTGCTGCACGATTTCCAAGGCTACCCGAACGATGCTAGCTATCCTTATATGGGCGACATATCACTAATACTAAATCCAGCTTTGACATCCAGCGGCAACCTCATTTACCACAATAATTTCATCGCCAACACCCAGCAGGCGCAGGATGATACAATTCCCCCACCTAGTAACTCCTGGGACAACGGTCTTCCAGACGGAGGTAATTACTGGAGCGATTATGCTGGCGTTGATGGCAATAGTGACGGTATCGGCAACACCACTTACGCAATTCCAGGCGGTGCGGGCGCGGTTGACAACTACCCCTGGATGCTGCAGGACGGCTGGGTCATGCCCTACACGATTTTCAAGAGTGTAGCCTGGGACAATGTTCACCAAAGATTCTGGATTTGCGGCGATTACTCGGCAGATGCCCAGAGTTCATTCTATTATGTTCCGGTCAGCGCACCCTCCACCATGGTGCCTATTTCCACGCCTGCGATATCATTCTCCGCTCTGGCTGTTGATGAACTAGGCAATCTTCTGGTTGGGGGCAATAATCTTCAGTACATCTATTATTTCGAGACCAGCACTGATAATGGCTATGAAATTGCTGAAAATGGAACCGGTGACATGTGGGGCTGGAACATCACTGGGATAACATTCAATCCCTATGACAATAGGTTCTATTTCGTTGGAAATGTCAAGAATACTGATACTGGTGTGGCATTCTTCACAGAATCACTGCCACTGAACGCAACCGGGAAAAAATGTTTCATTGACAATTCAGATTTCATGAACTTCCCCGGAATAGGCGGTTTGAGATCAATATCATGGAATCCTGTCAGAAATTACAGTCTGGCAGTTGGTGACGGCGTATACCGATTAAATCCTTATACTGGCACGGACCAGAAACTCTCCTGGTCAACCATAGAAGGCCCAGAGGCCGGGAAGTCTTACTATGACATATCCTGGGACTTCAACGGCTCGAACGAGGCCGGGATAGTGGGCGCGAACGGGCTATTTGGAAATTACTGGCGGTACTATCACACCAATCTGACTCTCATTGATGGCTACACCGACACCGTAATGGGAACCAAGTATCGCACATGCGCCATGAAGCCTCCGTCAAGCCCGAAATGGTTGTTCATTCCCTATAACAGCGGAGGTTGGCGGGTCAACATTCTTGAAAAGGACGAGGGCGGCACGGTATCCTTCAACTCTGACTTTCCTCATGCATTTACCGTCAGTGTCTGGAAGCAAAGCGACATCCTGCAGACACCCCAGCTGAACACACAGGTGGATGCTGATAGCACCTACACATTCTTCATCGAGGGCAATTACACGGTCGGCGGTGTGGACCACTGGAATGACCTGATAATTAATATTACCGCATGGTTTGACGAAAATCATATAGGCGATGCATCCAATCCAGAACCAAATTGGAACACCAAGGAAAACAGGACCAGGCAGTTCAACATCACCTATGAACCAGGAGGGCCCCCTACCCTTATTTATCCAAACGCAACCGCAGGCATACAGGAATTTGCCATTCCCAGTTTCTGGAGCGACCCGACTCCGTACGGGTCTGACGGTTACACCCATCGTGTGCTGATAAATGTCACGTTCGGGAAGCAGACCTGGGCTGCTGACGGCGCAGGTTTCTTCCAGGGTGCTGCCACTGATGGCGAAACATGGAACAAGGTTAAAGCTCTCAATGACCCGGGAAGCTGGGATATGCAGGTCTACATGTATGATAGATTTGCTTCGGCCACATTCAATCTTACTTACGAAGAGTTTGGCATAAAGGAATTTGCCTCTATCTCGAGTTCAGGGAACCCGACTGGAAGCGCACCGCCCGGAACTGTAGCCTATCATCTGTCAAATCCAAGCAATATTCGCTACTCATCCAACACCCCGTATTTTGTTAATATCTCAATACCTGACCTGCACCAGAACGGAGACCCGCTCAATCCGAAATTCATTCCTGCAACCAGCCTGCAAGTCCAAAATATGCACTCACTGGCGGTGGGCAGTTCCAACATATCCTCACAAACACAATTTCTGGGTGCAAATCTTACCCTCTGTGTTTGGGGCCTTTCCGGTTCCCCTGGAACGCCCATAGCAGCTCCAAATAACGGCACTGAATCCGCCGGACCCATGTATTCCGATTATTCGGCAGCCATAGTTTCGCAGTCTTTCGAGTTCACAGTCATCGAATGGTGGATAGATGTGCCAGCAGGTATATCGCAGGGCGTTTACATTGGCACGATCACTCTGACAATCACAGACACCATTTGAGAAAGCATTATTGCCAGCAAGCACATTCCGGTGCCAATGAAACTCACAATCCTGGGCTCGGGTGGTTTCCGTCGAACCCCAAGGCCTGGCTGCCATTGCCCGATATGTGAAGATGCCAGGAAAAATAAAACTCAAAGGCTTGGATGCTCGCTATTTCTGCATGACGAGAATATTCTATTTGACACACCGGAGGAAATAGCCGCGGAACTTGAAAATGCAGGTATCGAGAAAATTGACCATCTATTTTTCACGCACTGGCATCCTGATCACACTCTCGGCGCTCGAATCCTGGAGATAATGAACACCAAGTGGTCGGAGAAGCTTGAGTGGCGCATGGTAGCCCGCGCAAAGACCCAAGTTTACATGCCCGGCCCGGTCCATGATGAGATAATGTCCAGATTTGGACCTTTTTTTGAGTTCTGGGAAATGCTGGGCATTGCACATATTAACAAAATGAATGGGTCAGTCCAAGCCGGCAAGGTCAAGGTCGAGGCTGTGATAATCAAAACAATGCACAGGACCATGACCCATTCAACTGCCTACATTGTCAGCAATGGGGAATCGAAGTTTGTGTATGCACCATGCGATATCACTCCTTTTCCTGAGGACGAGCGTTTCAGAGATTGCGTTCTGATGATTCTCCAGGCTGGCTGGCATGGCCCGGAAATGGCAGAGAGAGCAAGGAACGGCCCGCATTATGAAATTTCACTTGATGAGATAGTTGAAATTGCCAAGAAATACACGCCAGGAAGGGTAATACTCACCCACATTGGCGATGAGGTTGGATTGCTTCCTGACGATATCAAATTACTTGAGAAAAAATATGCCTGGATGAATCTTGAATTTGCTTATGACGGCATGGAAATTGAGATTTGAAAATATTTCCTCGAGTAAATTTCTAGCCCTCATTAGCAGGACATTGAGCAATATTATATCCAATACATAAATATAATTAATCATAACTTATATATAATCCATTGATGATATATTAATATATAAAAAGCAGGCCAGTATTATGGCCAGCGAATCCGAGGTTCCATGGAGAAAGAGGGGTCTGCACTGTATCTTTGCCCTGGTTGCGGGGCCTTTGTCAGTGAAAATGCCAGTAAATGCCCTAACTGCGGCGCTGCACTTGATGATGCACCGGAAGCCGATCCGGTGGATGAAATGGCCGAGTTGGGCCTGGAAGCCATCCAGGAACCGGAAATATCTCTGGAAACAGAATTGAATGAGCTTGAATCCGACTTGGAGGATGACGATTCAGAGCCAGTAACATTATTTTTATGCTCAGGATGCGGCGCATTCACAGGAGGTAATACTGAGACCTGTCTCAATTGCGGGGCCTCGATGCTCGAGGAGGAGGAACCCGAACCCCTGATTAAACCGGAAGATCCTGAGGCCGATTTGCTGGACATGCTCGTTACGGAAGATGATGATTCAGCAGAGAATTTAATCGAGGACCTGAAGAAAATTGAAAATGTCGAGGATGTGGTCAATTTCATCGAGTCCATTCCATATATCGACCCTGATTCTGACCTGGAATTCGAACCTCCCGAGGAACTGCTACCTGAGCGCTCTGAGGCCTCAGACGACTTGCTAAGCCTGCTTGTCATTGCTTCGGACAAGGCCGAAGCAGAACCAGAGGAAAAACCCTCTCGCTCAAAAGCCCTTGGCGCGGTCAAGAATTTGCTATCTGAGGACCGGAAGGGACGTCCCTATGACAATGATTCCATTGCCCTTTGTTCATCTTGTGGCACTTTCGTGTCGGAAACCGCAGATGTTTGCAATATCTGTGGCAATGCCTTGGGGGGGGAAAAGAAATTCGTTCCCAGGGCTACACCTGATTTACCTGATGATGAGGAAGAGAGTGCCAATTCAATAATTAGAGCATTACTGGGCGTTACTGAGGATGCGGAGCTTGACAAGGAAGCTGGAGATAGATTCCAGGCAGATGGTAACCTCGGGCTCTGCACAGTATGCGGCGCTTTCATAAGTCAGACTGCTGGCACCTGTCCTGTCTGCGGCACGCACATGGAAGATATGCCCGAATTCATGCCCTCTATGGACGTTGCCGGACCCGAGAAGGAAGTTCATGGCCTGGCTCTATGTCCTCATTGCGGAGTTTTCGTTCAGGAAGGGGCCAAGGAATGTCTATCATGCATCAAGCCCATTCCCGAGGGTGCGGCTCTCAAACCGACCTATGAAGAAGAAAAGATTGACGACTCAGAAGACAATGCATCAAATATTCTTAAAACGTTCCTGGGCGTGGAAAAGGCATTGGATATAGAACCTACAAGGGATCCAACATTCACCGGTCTGGAGATATGCCCGGACTGTGGCGCTTTCGTATCCATCAATGCCATTGCATGTTCTGTTTGCGGCAATCTGCTTTTCGAGGGAGCGGGTGAGATGGCCGACCTGGATAAACAGATTGGCGATTTAGAGCATATAAATTGTCCAAATTGCGGTTCAAGGGTGGATTCTAATTCCGCCGAATGCCCGTTCTGCAGAATGGTCTTATCTGCCGCAGAGGAGGCTCTGCACGAAGGACCTGGCCAGGACATCACTGACTTTCTGGAGTTCGAACTGGAGGATACCATTAAGGCGCTGGAGTCCAGATATGCAGCCCTTGAACCGGAGCCATTACCTCCCAAGGAATCTCCCTTCGATGAAAAGGGCGAATTGTCTGAGATGCTTGTAATCGAGGAAGATGATTACTCTGTTCCGGAGTATGATATTTCTCCAATGGAGATATCCGAGGACGAAGTTCTGGACGAGATACCGGACATGGTCTCGGCCCAGGAAGCTGAATCCCTGGAGTTCATTGAGCCAGAGATTATTGAAGAATTCCCGGTCGAGGAGTTCGAAGCTGAAAGCCTCATGGAGCAGGAAATTGCTCCAGAAAGCCCGGTAGATCTTTCCAGGTTCGATACTCCTGTACATCCATCATTCAAGGTTGCCAACTGGGCAACCGGTGTGTATGGTTCGATTGCGGCAATTTGCATTTTCATTTTCCTTTATCTGATTGCACCAGGTGATTACTACGCTCCGGGGCTTGCCCTGATATTTGGAGCCATGCTTCTTCTGGGCATTTATCTGTTTCTCACAGAGAAGGGTACTTTCTTCCGCGGAGACATCATGCATGCCAGTGTTTTCATCAGCGGATTCCTTGTTGCCGCAGTGGTGATACTGCACTGGCCTCTCGGATTTCTTAATTCTGATTCCGGTTTAATGGGTCAGCCAGCGTTTGACCGAATATTGCTCTCGATATCTATCTTGCTCACTTGCATCGGCCTTCTCTGGATACGGGCCAGAGTGAGGTTCATATTCACCTGGTTCTCGGGAACGACCATGATATTCTTGGCCACCCTGGTTGCATACACGCAATCTGGTTTCATTCCTGATTCACTATCGCCTGCCGTAATGGTGGCCGGTCTGGGCACTGCCCTGATTTTCTTGAGTTTCATATTCCTCCTGTACGAGAATGCAATATACACCTCGATAGAATCGGACATAGTGCGCGGTGACGCCCACTACATGAAACGGAACTATGGAAAGGCTCTGGCCTCGTATGATGATGCCCTTACAAAGAGCCAGATGAAGCGAGTTGAAGTTCTCGGAAGCCCGCTGGTTGAGTACGATGTACCCTGGTACAGCAAGGGTTCGGCACTAATCCTGATGGGTCAGTTCGAGGAGGGCATCAAGTGCCTGGACATGGCTCTGGCCATAAATCCCAACAATGAGGTTACCTGGGTGAACAAGGGCAATGCACATTCCAAGCAGGGCGAACGTAATATCGCCGTGGAATGTTACCGTCGTGCCATCGAATGCAATCCGTTCTACGAGATTGCCTGGAACAATATGGGCAATGCCCATGCGCGTCAAAAGGAGTATGTGGAAGCACTCAAGCATTACAACCGTGCGATAAAGATAAACCAGAACTATGACGATGCCTGGATAAACAAGGGATATGTGCTTGCCAAGATGGGAAAACGCGAACAGGCAATTAAGTGCCTCAATCATGTGGGTGCAAGGGCCAAGGGCCAGATGCCGCCAATAGAGCACGATGTTCAAACTTTGTAGGCGATTACAAACCTTTTTATCATCAATCACCATTGTCAAGGCTGTCATGTTGTGGATGGATGCAATTCTGATTGTCGCAATATGCCTTTCGCTGTCCTTGCTGGCCTATTACAAGAAGGTTCTGACGCTGGACGGTTCCCTGGCCGCACTCATTGTCGGCATCGTGATAGGGCTTACCGGTGGAATAAGCTGGATTTTGCTCCTTTTCCTTTTCCTGGTCACGAGCTTTGCTGCAACAATTTACAAACTCGGCGTCAAGAAGCAAAAAGGCCTTCAGGAGGGCAAATCCGGGGAACGTACCTGGAAAAATGTGCTGGCCAACGGCGCGCCAGCCCTG
>JAUSPR010000155.1 GCA_030655715.1 Thermoplasmata archaeon | reverse complement strand
AAACTGGCCTCTGAAATCAGGAAGATTCTGACCACCGAACTAGGTTATGAATTCGGGCAAACGGTTTTTGTTACTCAGTGTTCCGAATTGAACATCAAATCCGAGGACATTAAGGTAGGCGACCTGATTCGCTTGGCTCCTGCGATTATCAGAGCCATCAGACCAGCCTCAGGGGACGAAATAGCCCAGAAGATCGGCAACCAGATACGCAAGCTCAAGGTACAACTGGAACTGGAATCACTCAGGGGCAAGGAAGGGGACACTGCCATGGCCAGGCGCTTTGCCGATATCTATGTTGCACTGGGAAATGTATGTCTTATCACTCTTGACTTTGATGAAGGCGACAAGGCCTTCAAGAATGCTATTCGTTATGCCAAGAAGGCAGATTATCCTCTGAAGGAGGCTGAAGCAAATATCGGTATTGGCCTGATTAAAGAGAGAGGCGATAATTGGGAGGAGGCAATAGAGCATCTCAACAAGGGCCTCAGCATATCCGAAACAGTGGATTATCCCCTGGGAATTGCTGACGCATCCCGCTGGCTGGGCCACCTGGAATGGCACAGAAGCAATTACGAAAGAGCGCTGGAATGGCTCGAGAAAAGCTTGACCAATGGTGAACGTACCGGCGATGACGGCATGGTCGGCCAGATAATGATTGAATTTGGTCTTGTTTACAGCGACCAGGGAGAACTCGGCAAGGCCATTGAATGGTTCAATCGCAGTGTTCCGCTACTCGAAAGCGTCCGTGACCACAGGCAGTTATCCAGGGTCTTCAATAACATTGGAGATGCTCATATGCAGCAGAAAGAGTGGAAGGAAGCTATCCAGCATTTCGAGAAATCTGAGGAATACGCCCGGATGATAAACAACCATCAGTTCATCGGCTGGAGCTTATTCAATTCCGGAGAAGCACTTCTGAACATCAAAGAAATTAACGAGGCCATACTGCGCGGCGAAAGGGCCCTGAAGTTGCTTGAGCCCTTGAACGACACCATGGGCGTTCAAGGCTCCATAAGATTGATGGCCATGGGCTATGCAAGAAAAAAGGAATGGGGAAAGGCCGAGGAATTATTTACCAAGGCCATGAAGATAACCGAAGGCATATCCTCCAAATATCACAAGGGCACCCTCTTGTTCGACATGGGTAAGATGTACAAGGCCAAGGGTGACAAGAAAAAGGCCAAGGCACTTTTCAATGAGTCCAAAATTCTTTTCGAGGAAATAGGCGCAAAGCGTTTGCTGGACGATGTGAACGCTGAACTAGCTTAATTTGTAATAATTTAATTCAGGATAGCATCCATATCCAGTTCCTTCTTGGCCATGTCCTTGATCAACTGCTTCTTGTCCTCATCACCAGGTGTAATTTCAGCAACGATGTGCTCCACTGCCTTGGCCGTTGTAAATGTGTCCATATGCACCGAAATTATGGGTATGTTCATGTCTTCGGCCTTTGCAATGATTTTCGGATGCGGAAGAATATTGTTCGTGAGTATGATGCCTGCAGTATTCGTGTTGAGGGATGCGAATATTAAATCGGCTCTGTCTCCGCCAGTAATCAGGGCCTTGTTGTCCTTGAAGAAAGTGGGCATCTTCATTGCCTGTTCCGCGCTGAGAGCGCCGACCTGAACTACTTCTATTACCTTATCCAGGCCATCGGAACCTGCCACGATATTGGCATTCAGTTTCTCGAGAACAAGGCGCATTGTGCCCCTTTTCAACTCTTGTATTTTGGGCAGTATGCCGAGCAGTTTTATGCCCCTGCGTTCGAGGACTGGCGGAATCTCAATCTCAATCTTCTCCCGGTCCTCCTCGCTTACTTTGTTCACAACTATGCCCTTCAATTTGACCATTCCCTCCAGGCACTTGGAGATGGCCATTACCTTGTCCAGGATCAGAGGAACGTCCCCCTCCGCGACCAGCAAGATATCAGAATCGAATCTCTGTGCCAGGCTGACCGAGTCCATGTCCATGTGACCGCCGAATGAATAATTTCTGGCAGTTTCCACCAACATGATGTCCTTGCCCTTGGCAATGGCCTCTAAATTATTTTTCAGAACAGCGTCCAGTTCCTGACGGTTCCAGGTTGATATTATCTTGTCCGCATCGAAGCCCAGAGTGCCATCAAGCACCTCATTTCCCAATTCCAGCCAGTCATGGAAAACCATCGCATCCAGGTCATGCAAGTTTTTCTTGCTGTACACGAGATGGTCCCCGTAGGGCTTGTAATATCCACATTTCAGGCCCGAATTAAGGGCGATTCCTAGCCCGACTGTCGTCTTCCCTGCCGCCGTCCTTGTGGACGTGATTGTAAGCGATTTCATGCTTTTTCCTCCATGTTCTTGTTCCTCTGCACCTTGCTGATAGTCATCCTGGAATCCACAACCTTGCACCCTTTGCCCTTGGCAAGCGCCATTAGGGGGTTGATGTCCAGTTCTAGTATATCTGGGGTATGCATTGCCAGATAGGAGAGCCTTGAAATGGCTTCCACTATCTTGGGAAGGTCCCTTATGGCCTTTCCCCTGGCTCCGGCCAGTATTGGATAAGAGTTTATGGCCTTCACCATATGTTCGCATTCCTGTTTAGATATGGGAGCAACTCTGAAGGACACATCCTTAAGCACTTCCACATAAATGCCGCCCATACCGAACATCAGGACCGGCCCGAAGGACTGGTCCATGGAAAATCCGAGAATCATTTCAGTTGCGTCAGTCACCATCTCGGTGATTGTCACGCCCTCTATCCTAGCCCGGGGGAAATGCCTTCTGGCTTCGGCCATGATAGATTCGTATGCGACCCTGACCTCCCTCTCGTCCTCCAGGTCCAGCTTGACACAACCATACTCGGTTTTGTGCACGATGTCCTGGGACAGTATCTTCATGACCACCGGGTATCCGATGTCCTCGGAAGCCTTGATAGCCTCATCCAAATCCCTGGCAATGGCTGTTTTCGGGAACTCAAGGCCGGCCAGCCTGAGAATTTCCGCGCAGTCGCTCTCAACCAGTTGGGTCTGATTTTTCTCGTGGGCCGCGTCAATGATGGCACGTATTGCCTTGAGGTCCATGTCGAATTCCTCGGGAATTCCGGGTTCCTTGTTGAGCCATTTCCATCTCTTGTAAAGCACGCCCATAGCTGACATTGCCTCGTCCGGTGTTTCGTAACATGGGATATTATGTTCATTCAGAATTCTGATGGCCTCTGGCACGCTTCCTCCGCCGATGATGGAGAATATCAGGGGTTTTTTCCCTCTGAGGTTGGCTGTGTATTCGACCGCAGTATTGGCAAATTTCAGCACGTCCATGGTTGCCGGGGTGCAGTAAAGACCCACAACCGAGGGAATGGTTTCTTCCTCCAGGGAGGCCTTCAGCGCAAGGCCATATTCTTCATTTCTTGCCTGGCCAGTGACATCAATGGGATTCTTGGAGCTGCCAAACGCCGGCATTGTGGGCCTGAAAATCCTTTCCAGCATCTCCAGGTTGTCATTGAGCTTGACATCGTAACGTTCCGCCGAGTCAGAGGCCATTACACCGACCCCGCCACCATTGGTGACAATTACAGTTCCTTCGGCCGTAGGCAGCGGAAGGTTGGCCAGTGCCCTTGTCCAGTTAAATGCATCCGTGAGATTAAATGCCCGGATTACGCCGGCCTGCTTGATTGCTGCGCTGAATATCTTGTCCGAGCCAGCAAGCGAGCCGGTGTGCGAGGCAGCGGCCAGTGCCCCTCTGGAAGAGCTTCCCGACTTGATAATGACAATTGGTTTCGTCATTGAAACCCGATTAGCCACTTCCATGAAATGCCGTCCCTCCTTGCAGCCTTCCATGTACATGAATATCACTTCGGTTGCAGGGTCCTGGCCCAGATATTCCAAAGCTTCGCCTTCAGAGATGTCGGCCTCGTTGCCCAGGCTGACCACGGCAGACAATCCGATATTGTCAGAGACTGACTTTCCCATCAATGCAACACCCAGCGCGCCGCTCTGTGATATTAGACCAACATTCCCCCTCCTGACCTGTGGAGGCCCGAATGTGGCATTCATATTCGAGCTGGCCGAAAACACACCGAAAACATTGGGGCCCAATGTCCTGGCATTATATTGTTTAAGAATAGTAAGCAGTTCGTGTGTGAGGTCATGCCTTCCAACCTCGTCGAAACCGCTTGATATGATTATGAACATCCTGGCGCCTTTCTCACACGACCTACGGATGACATCGTTCACATTCTCGGCCGGAACAGCTACAAGTGTCAGTTCTGCAGCCTCCGGAGTATCCTCCAGGGCACTGAAGCATTTCAATCCGAGAACCTCCGGATACTTGGGGTTGACAGGCCAAATCTTGCCAGCGTAACCCGATATCTGAAGATTTTGCACGAGGTTGAAGCCTATGCTTCCCTCCCTGGCCGATGCTCCGATGATTGAAATCGAGCTTGGATTGAACAATTTTTCCAAGTTAGTTCTGGCAGACGACATTGGTACCTGAGATAGACAAGGAAGTAAAAAAGTTATGGATAATAAGCAGAAGTTAAAGGGAAGGGAACTTTGTGGGTTCCCTTATTAGTTGTAATTAAACTCGTGAATCTATAAAGATGAATTCACTAAATTAATATCTGTCTCTTCGTGGCGGCCTGTGCTTCTGGAAACAGTCTCTGCAATATACTGGTCTGTCTTCTGAAGGCTTAAAAGGCACTTCGCATTCTTTCTTACAATCTGCACAAACTGCTTTGTGCATTTCTCTGTCGCTGTTATACATTTTCTATTTCTCCTTTGTGTCCTGTATGAATCATAATACATCATCGGGACAGGTTATCCATACCGGGGAAGTATTAAATGCTTTCCCTCGGTAATCTTTTTGTTTCCAGGTTGCTGATTACCGAGAATTTATTGATTGTGGATAATGTGTAAATGCTCAATCAGGTCGGATTCTCGAATTGCCAGGATTTAGTTGCCGAATCCAACAATTGCTTGCAGATTATTGTGAGCAATATGGCCACTGGATTTAACTGGAAATTGTTCCCGTGCCATGGTCGAACCCTTTGCTATTGAATGTTGGGAGTTGGGTTCAACGAGGATAGGATTCGGCGCGGGCGCGAATCTTGATAAATAAAAAGTTGAGCGCCGAGAGGGAGATATTCAAAGATTCAGAGGGGATTCCTCAACGAACGATTCAGTTGTTTTTACGTCCGTTATCTGTTCGAACTCCCGAGTGCTTTCACACACAAGATTTCCAATCTTGCGCCTTACCAGGCTGAGCTATCTCGGCACATGCCGGTCATCTGGTATAATGTATAAAACCTTGTCGATTTGCTTGTCCCGGACCGCAGGCGCATTGGTTTCCAGGCTGGCATTTTGTCCCTTGAGGTAGAAATGAATTGACATGAGCAGTAAAACGTGGGGATCCGCCATGCACCGTGCAATCCTTAACATCTACAATCAAAGCACACTGGCTTTGATAATTCAGGTGCATGGCCTATACACGAAAACTTCCAGCTATTCCGGTAATTGTCAACTCATTTAGTGGCTGGTAGTTTTCGCGTAATCAGCTTTATATTGTTAGAACAGGATACAGGCCCGGTTATATGAATAGAATAAAAGTGGTTAACGACCCATCCGAACTGGTATCCACCTTCAGGGCTGTGGACACCGAGATAAAAAGGGAGATTTTCAAGGAAGTCTCTGCAGGATGGAGGACAGCACAGGAAATCGAGGATAAATTCGGTTCGGAAGGCCCTGTTGCTCTGAAAATTTTCAACAAGATGAAGCTAGTGGAAACCAGATGGCAGCAGCCGCCCGAGGGTTCGCAGCAGAAGCCGGTAAAGGCCTATCACACCTATTATTCCGCATTCCATATCAACACCTCTTGCTCGGTTTTCGAGATTAGCGATGTCATTGCCGCGGCCGGCATGACAGACAAGGACTTCAAGAAGGTAGAGGCCAAGATCCTCAAGATGATAGGCGAGGAAGGCAAGTTTGCCGGTGATGTGGCTGATGATTTAAAAATTTCCCAGACCATGCTCAAGAGCCTCGTTAAAAGGTCCGCGAAGTTCGACTATCGCGGCCACAGGATAGAGATTCACGAAGAGGAATGAGCCAGGTAGTTTTCATGATAACTGTTTTGAGAATAGGCCACAGACCCGAACGCGATAAACGCATTACAACGCACGTGGCTCTGGTTGCACGCGCTTTCGGTGCCAATCGGATTCTGGTGGACACCCGTGACCCTGACATGGAGCGGAATTTCATATCCACATGCGAGCGCTGGGGCGGTGATGTCTCGATCAAGACTGGCGTGAAATGGCGAGAAGAGCTGAAAACCTTCAAAGGCCAGATAGTGCATCTCACCATGTACGGCGAGGAAGTGTCGAAGGGAATTGCGTCCCTGGACCGGGCCAAAGATCTAATGATTGTTGTTGGAGCGGAAAAGGTTCCCAGAGAAGTTTATGAGATGGCCACCATCAATGTGTCCGTGGGCAACCAGCCGCATTCCGAGGTTGCGGCACTGGCCATATTTTTATACAAATATAATGAGTGTCAGATACCGGAATTCTCTGATGGCAAGATGAAGATAATGCCAGACCCCAGAGGCAAGACGGTGGTTGGCAATGAGTGATTGCGCTTCTTGCGCTTGTGGAGGAAAGATTCCTCCCGTTGAGATATGCCTTTCATACCTGGCCGAGGAAAACGTTCCCAACAATGTTATCGACCACTGCATGGCCGTGGAGCATCTGGCCCTTAAGATTGCCATGCGGATTACTCAGGACCAGGAGATTCTGGACCTGATTAGCCGGGGCGCGCTTCTCCATGACATCGGCCGATCAAAATCTCACGATATTAATCATGCTGTTTTTGGGGCCGAGCTTCTGAGAAAAAGAGGCCTGGATGAACGCATCGCCCTCATTGTGGAAAGGCATATCTGTGCAGGCATCGACGCCAGGGAGGCGGAGGAAAATGGCCTTCCAGTCAGGGATTACATCCCCCAGACCCTTCCGGAAAAAATAGTCGCGCATGCTGACAACCTTACCACCGAGAAGGACCGCGCACCTGCCAGGTGGAAGCTGGCCGATGTTATGGCCAGGGAAAGGGGAAAGGGGTATGACGAATCTGCCCTGAAAATTGAGAAACTGCATGCGGAATTGAGTGAGCTGGCCGGTATTGATTTGGACGATATTAAGTAATACCTATATCCATCTCACCGGCAACAGCTCGTCCAGGGTCATAATCTTGCCCTCTGCCACAATCACTTTTGTATTTGCATTATTTGCATTGATCTGGATCATCATTTCCCTGCACCGACCGCATGGAGGTAAAATTTCCTCTTCGTTCACAGCTACAATCATCTCGATTTGACTTTCTCTCGATTTCAACATCTCGGCTATCGCGGCATGTTCCGCGCAGAACCCGATGCCGCAAGCCAGGTCTATGCAAATCCCTGTGTAGATATTCCCGGATTTCGTTATCAGGGCCGAGCCCACAGACCCGGCTGTAAAATCATGCGACAGCTTGAACTCTCCTACAACCTCTCTTGCTTTGTTGATTAAATTTTGCGGGTTCATATGTCTCTCTCCTTTGAAAGCCATGTAGTTAATCTCGGTATAGATTAATAATGTTACCTTATAAACTACCTAAGAGATACTATAAAAGCATTAGATACTTCTATTTGTGAGCCACCATTATCTATAGATATTGTCATGATGGTCATAATCCTCTATGACAATTGTATTTCTTGCTTCGTCCACTGAAAATACCAGCACGAAACTTTTGTCAATATGGACACGCTTGAGATGTTGAAGCGGGTTGCGTAGATTCTTGTACCGATGGGGATTTTGCCTGGCCTCTTCAATTTTCTTGTAAACTACCAGCCCCTAAAGGGACTGGCGTTAGCGCTTGAAATTGATGCCAGACAAATCGGGGCTGTATGTTTACGTCCATAGGCCATGCACCTGATGATCAAAGCCAGACGGCTTTGATTTCATATGCTATTTATTGCACGATGCATGGCGGCCTACCACGTTTTTACTGCTTATGTCGATTAATCTCAGCCCTAAAGGACTGAGCGTTCTCGACATTTGTGCAGTAAATAATTTCAAGCTGCCTCGGATTCTTTTTGGCCAGCTTGAAGAACATTTCTTCCACGGATTTTCTCATTTCGTAGTCGTACATCTTCAAGTCAACCTGAAATGTTCTCTGAAATCTTTGACCTTGATTGATGGCTCCTTCTGCCTCTCCTTTATTTTCTCGACATACTCGGGCCGCAGTTCTGGTTCCAGGAGTTCTTTCTCGTACTCATTGATTACCAGCTGGATTGCTTCTGTCTTGTTCTTTAGACCGAATTTCCCCTTTATGATGTTCAGAACCCTGTTCTCATGCTCGGTTAAGGTAATTACTGCCTGTACCATATATATCACCTGTTATGTTTTATAATGAAATATATGTATCTCTTACTATTTATAACTTCTGTCCATGGGTAAGAGTTCAGTCTTCTGAAGTTTGCCCCTCGATTGTAAATTTGTTAATTGTAAATTTGTTAATTGTTGCTGGCAATTTATCGTTCCGTCAATTACCAAATTGAAAATTACTCGATTTAAAATAGCCATCCGTCAATTACCCAATTGAAAATTACCCAATTACCAAATCGTCA
>JAUSPR010000152.1 GCA_030655715.1 Thermoplasmata archaeon | reverse complement strand
TAACTGCAACTAGGTTGCGGTTTCTCTGTCAAAGTTGCAGTTACTTTGACCAGTCACCTCATTCTCTCTTCTCTCTTCCTGTAGTAGGTATTCTGGTAAATATCTACTATATGCCTCACACCGCAAGCAGCGTGAGCTCAGCCGGTGCAACTGGCGACACCCATGACTGATTCCAGGATTACATTATGAGATTGTTTGCGGCGTAATGAAGGGGGAGTATGCCCGTTTCGGAGTATCGTAGATGCTGCCGGCAGTAAAAGTTGATGGAGGGGACACTACCATGCTTTTTTCATTAATTGGCGGTGTCTTTTTCCCACCGCCAATAGCTTATATGCCATTCAAACTTTGTTCCCGGTGCTTCACAGGGCATACATGGGCTTCTCTGAGGGCCGTGGAAGTTTGGTTGGAAGGATAAGTGATGGTCTTAATAGTGCTGATGACTCGTGCAATATCGATACAGGAGGCCTGCTCACTTTTGAGCAGGCCTCTATCTGCGCACGTAAAGCCAGTTAAGCCGATCATGGGGGTAACGTTAAGCGGGTTCATTTTAAGGCAGGGCATTGCATTCAAATATTGTTTCCGACGCATTGCAGGGGGCAAATACGGGCTTCTCTTACAGGCTGTGGGAGTAAGTCCGATAGAACTTAATACTACCCCTAGGGTAGTTGCCAGGCTGACCGGTAATGTAGCGTAGTTAAACTGGGATCCACGCTTCATGCGCTGCTACGTGCCTGACGTCGAAGGTGCCGAAGCCAGAGAGACGTACAGGCTCACCGCTGGCAAGGCTGTCTGAGACGATGTCTGTGAACGTAGTCAGGAAGGTTTCTGCGTCCTTGGTGTGAGGTTCATTTTCTCTGCGATGCTACGGGCTAGGTCGAGTTTAATCATGCCTGATTCCTCTGTTCTGTTTGTTGTTGGGCTGTTTTTGGGCATGAAAAAACCAGCTCTCTTGTTGAGGGCTGGCTTTCGGTGTTCTTGATGTAGAATGTATAGGGTCTGCTTTAGGACTTTAGAGAGATGAGGGACAGACCCCATTTAGGAGATTCTAGAGGAATCTCCGGGCAAGTGTGAAAAGCGCTTTGTTGTGTTGTTGTAAGAAGCTTGGAGAGAGTTTTCCATAATATGGAATATGCTATGGTTGTCGTAGCTATCAAAATGTAATGATGTGCCTTTGATAGCTATGAGAACAATAGGATTAAAGTCATTCGATTCCTAATAACTTTATTAAGCTGTCTGGACGCACGTTGAAGCGATAATTCGGATGGGTTGCAATGGCGTATTCGCCTACAACCTGCAAAAGATTGCCAGTATGGTATAGAAAAAGCAAATGATGTGCTCCTGGAACGGCGATCCTTACGGGAAAAACGTGTCATATAGCACTTTATTAAAAAAAGCTGTATTTCTGGGGGAACTAATTATATCAAGGGTTTATTGGCTAATTTGAGCTGTGAAAGTTGAGTAATTAGATCCGCAAATGCTATATTTTAACCTTTGTGAAACAAGAAAGTGTTTTA
The DNA here is from genome assembly GCA_030655715.1 of Thermoplasmata archaeon. Taxonomy (GTDB): domain Archaea; phylum Thermoplasmatota; class Thermoplasmata; order SG8-5; family SG8-5; genus UBA147. The sequence continues at coordinate 5,777 of JAUSPR010000152.1, read as the reverse complement.
ATTAACAGATTACAGAGGGTTTCTTGGTTTTTTTAAGCACAGATTAATTAGCTCATTGATGTGTGCAGTCCCCACACACATCACTTTGTCCGCCCCGCCCCAATAGATTTTTACTGTTCCATCTCTTTCAGGGATCGCCCCACAGGTAAAGACTACATTGTGTACATACCCGGTTACCTCCCAGGGGTCCTCAGGCTCAAGGATCCACTCGTCAGCCACCCCGAGGATTCGGGACGGATCCCTCAGATCATGAAGCATTGCTCCAAGTCTGTAAACAGCTCCGTCCATGGTGCGAAAGACACCATGATAGATGTGCAGCCAGCCGCTGTCAGTTTTGAAGGGGGTAGCTCCGGGACCAATTTTCATTTCATCCCAATGATAGGTTTCCGGTTTGACAATCACCTTTGAGTCTCCCCAGTTAATTAAATCGGGGGAATAGGAAATCCAAATGGACCAGGGGGCGATTTCTGTGTGAGGACGATCCAGGCGAACATAACATCTATCAAACATTTCCGGGAAAAGAACGACGTTTCGTTGGTCTGCCTGAGTAATAAGAGCTATCCTTTCTACTGTCTCAAAATCCCGGGTTTTGGCTACAGCAACCCTTACCCCATGCCTTGAATAGGCACTGTATGTAATGAAAAAATCTTTATCAATTTTGGAGATTCGTGGATCTTCAATACCATATTCCTCATATTCAGCAAAAATACCTTCCTGCGCAGGAGTCATAAAAGGATAGGGCTTGACCGTAAAACGGTAGCCGTTTGAGCTCTCTGCTAGGCCCAGAATAGACCGCCCGTTATGAAGATGTGACCGAAAAATCATTAAATAGCGTCCGTCTGTTTTGATTACTCCGGCGTTGTGCACCGTAACTACAGGATAAGGCACATCGTTCTTGGTGAGGATGGGATTTTTTTCATATCTTTTAATAATCGGCTCCTGTTTTTGCATAAATAATCCTCCTCCGGATTACTAAACACTGCCTGACATTAATCATTTTTGCCTATTATCTGTCGGTATACTGCCAGATATTTTTCTACCATTTTATCTTGGGAAAACCTTTCTTCCACAATTGCTCTGCATCTCTGACGTGAAATGGTTTTTAGATTGCTTATCGCATCCGCTGCGGAAGAAACATCATTGACGAGAAAACCGTTTTCCCCATCACTAATTATTTCCGGCATAGAGCCTTTGTTAAAAGCCACAACAGGTGTTCCACAGGCGTTGGCTTCCACAACAGACAAGCCGAAAGGCTCATTAAAATTGATTGAATGAATAAAGCCAAGGGCTTTCCCTAGTAACTCATCTCTCATCTCAGGGCCGACAGCACCCACAAACTTGACCTGGGTACCATCAATAAAAGGTTCAACTTGTTCTTTAAAATAAGATTCATCCTGAATAATTCCGGCCATGATTAGCTTCTTGCCAGCTTTACGGGCAATCTGAATTGCTTCACTGGCACCTTTATCGTGATGGATTCGCCCCAAAAAAAGCAGGTAATCTTCAGGGGTTTTCTGATATGTAAAGTTCTCCATATTGATACCATGATAAACGGTATCGATGTAGTTTAGTTCCGGTGACCGATTCGCATTACTAATTGATACATAAAAATTTGTATCGTTATATTTCTTGTAAACAGGAAGTATCTTCGGACTAGAAAAGCCGTGGATCGTTGTCAGGACAGGCGTTTTCGTCAGCTTTGAGTAGGTGAGTGGCAGAAAGTCGAAATTGTTATGGATTAGATCAAAACTTTCAGCCCTTTCAAAGAGCTCAGATATATGAAGACACTCACATACTTTTGCATCAAGAGATCTGTCTTCTTCATAAGGGCGCGGCACTACAGCATGGAGCTTTCCCCCTGTGACGGAGTCCGCCGTGGCAAACAATGTAACATCTATTCCTTTCTTAACTAGCCCTTCTGTTATAAGTGAAGTCACCAGTTCCCACGGACCATACTTACGGGGTGGGGTTCGCCAGGCTATAGGAGAAAGCATGGCTATTCTCATTTTATAAAAGGCCCCTTTCCCAGACAATTATAATAATTATCTTTTCCTACTCTCTAATGCGCTCCGTAAACCAAAAATGGTTGAGAATGGTCGCGGCCGTAAGGCTGGGGGGTCTCTACTTGCCGCGGTAACGGGATGGGATAAGGTCGGAAACACGGGCGGTAGCGACGCCGATCACTGTGTCTGCTCCGCCGTAGTAGACCAATATTTCGTCGTCTTCGTCCAGGACGGTTTTGTCCAGGACGGGGACGGCGCCGCAGGTGAAGACCACGTTTGGCACCCAGCTTTCTCCGGAGACGCCTATTTCGTAAGAAGTATCCGGTTCTAAGATGGGATTGGGGGAACGGTAGATGAGCTTGGCCGGGTCGTCCAGCGCGGTAAGGAAAACACCGAGCCGGTAACGCAAGCCGTAGTCTACTCCGTGGTAGATATGTAGCCAGCCGAAGCGTGTTTTCAGAGGCTGTGCGCCTGCTCCGATTTTGATCGTATCCCACATCATCCCGGAACGTGAACCCATGATAATCTTATGGCCTTCCCGCGGCCAAGGGGTGTCGAAGGTGGCAGCGTAAGTAACCCAGATACTGGGAGCGATGCGATGGTACATGGCTAACTTTCCGTTGAACCTTTCCGGAAATAAGACGGCGTCCTTATTGGGGAAACCGGGAAAGACCAGGCCGTGGCGGTGCCAATGTTGCCAGCGCTTGTGGATTAGATCGTCCTCGGCGATGGATGCCAGGGCGATTTGGGGGGTAATGCCGTCGTAGGCAGTGTAAAGCATGTAGATGCGGCCTTCGATGGCGATAAGACGGGGGTCTTCGCAACCCATTTTTTCACTTTCATGGGCGGGCACGAAAACCGGCTCGGGTAGCCGCTCGTCTATGCGCAGACCGTCCTCACTTAAGGCCAGGCCAATACGGGAGATGCCGTCTTCACCGACGGCCCGGTAAAAAATGTGAACAATCCCTTTGACACGAATGGCTCCGCAGTTTAATACATATTTGGACTCCCAGTTATGATCGGCAACTGGGGCCAGGATAGGGTTGAAAGGGGAACGAATCAATTTGCCTGCGGGAGGCAGTTCTCTGTCCATATCCTGTTCGACAATCACCGCCGCTTCATCGGGATGAGCTCCAAGCAGCATCACGGCCAGGTTTTCATTTTCCTTGTCACGTCCCATCAGCTCGGCGATTTTTGGGAATATGTCGTTGCGTTTTCCTCCCACGTGTTCATAACAGCGGTAAAAAAGTTCGGCGCTGAACCATCTCCGCTCTACCATGAGCGATAAGGGCGTGGGAATGCCTTTGCCGCCTTTAAAGCTGTAGCTAGCCCAACTCCACAGGGAGCAGGTGACGAAAACGCCGTCGGGGAGGGTTATACCTAAGTGGTATACTGAGGCAAGCAGTGCAAGCCGTTTGCGGAATAGTTCCGTGTCTTGGTCTGTAGAGCCCCAGTCAAGACTTGTGATCGATAGCAATTTGTTTTTAAGAGTCAGCTGCTGGATGTTTTCAAAAATACTGTGGGCAGAAAACATATGAAAACCGGAGTGTCCTTCAATGGAGCTGACCACCTTTTGACCGAAGTCTTTGCCTGAGGTGTTTTTAAAGGATTCCCAAATGACCCCGAACTGTTGAGCGTCGATGATGTTTTTTAATATTACAGTCAGTAAGCGGGCCTTTGGGAAACTGCCGCCGCTCTCCCTGCGTAGGTAACTGATTACGACACGGCTGGTGAGATGATTCAGGGATAAAGATTCCCGCATGCCCGACAGGGCGGGGAAGTCCATATGACTGACGACTAGAGGGCGGATGGGGGACAATTCGAAGTGTTCCGGTCGCAGGTGTTCGCGTAGCCACTCGTTATTCCAGGCACTGTAACGAGCCGGCTCGGACCAGGTGGAGAGGGATAGAACATCCAGAGGATTGTGGTCGGCCAAGAGTTCATCAGTATTGTGGTAACCCCATAAAGTAATAAGGTTGCGGGGCGGTTGTTTCCGCAACAGGTGGGCGGCCACTTCTTCTTTCAGGGAAAAACTAAGGGGGGATGGATAGAGCTGAAAAATCCTGTCCGACATCTGCTGGAGCCCTGGTTTGGTATGCGGGTCACCGGGCAGCAGGATGGTGTCCAGGCCTTTTTCCACTTCTTCCACCAGCCCGCGGATGGCCTGCCCCAGTTTTTCAAGGCCGTCCACAGGAGAAAGGTCTAGCTCGCGCCGGGCGAAACTTTCAAATTCTTCTTTGTATTCTTTCAGCAGTTGTTCATAGATGCCCGATACGTGAGCACTTTTGCCTGAAGCGGAGCGAACCAGATGAGGCAGTATAATGGGAACACCGGGGATATACTCCCAGTAGGAGATTTCCGGTAAAAAAGGCTGCAGTGCTTCTTTGTGGTGCAGCCACTTCTCCAGAAAGAATGGTCGGCGGCTAACAAAGGCATCAATTTGGGCATCCAGGTTATTACTGGCATTAAAGGGACATGTTACGGAGCGGGTAGAGAGGTCGTCAATCAGGTGGCAGTGGGCGTGGGCGGAGATCTCGTTGAAGAAACCTGCCAGCCTCCCTTCGAAAAGTGGAATTAGGCTGCTAATCAGGTCTTCTTTTTCCAGCTTGGGTATAAAGTGGTAAGCGATGAGCGACTCAAAAACCAACTGTGCCCAGAGGGCCGCCGGGAAGGAGAAGGCTTCATCGGAACTGTTGCTCACATCTTTTAGCTGGGTGAAAAGTTCCTCTGAGAAAATACGGGACCAGGAGGTCTCGTAATACCTGGCATAACCTCGCCTGAACTGATTGAGGTGCGGTCGGGGCTCTAGGGTGAGTTCCTGTTGGAATAAACCATCCCTGGGGCCGATGGTCAGTGGTGAGCGCACGCCCGGGGGATTTCTTTTCCAGGTGTTCTGGCTCTTGCCAATGGCCCCAAAGACGGCGGGGACAGCGTGCTGGAGGATATTGTTAATACCTACGGGCAGGGACGTTTTGGGTTTGCGGCCGAGAAAGACCTCGGCGATATTGGCTTTTAGTTCCAGGACGCGCATTATGAGCCAGTAGTCTAAGCCGTAATCATAGATTTCCGGCGGCCAGTCAGGCGCATCGTCTAGCAAGGCGGGTAGCAGTGAGCGGGAAATGGTCATGCCTGCGTCTGGGCAGCCCCGCAATTCCAGATTGTAGAGGGCTGCCAGCAGGGGAAAGACTAAGTGATCGCAGATAGTGTTGGCAATGTGGGATAATTTAAAGCGCGGCAGTACAAATGCAGCATGTCCGTCGCGGACAGTCTGGTACATTAGTTTAATCCAGTCCGGTGTTAGGCCTTCCTGTGAATCTTTGCTTCCCGCCGTCGACAGGTTGGGGTCGAGAATAAGCAGGTCGGCCGTGAGACTATGCGCAATATCCATCAGGCAGCGCACAGCCCATCCCCGGCCGGAGAGTCCGTCGTGCAGTTGTGTTATTAGTATCCGGTCTGCCTGCCTGAATTTGCATGTTTTAAAGGCATCCATGGCGGAAACGGAGGGGCTGACGGCACAGACAATAAGTCCTTTCATGTCGGGATAAAAAGTGTCAAGACCCGCTTCCAGAATGGACAACACAGTTTGTGTTTCTTTGTTCATACCCAGAAAGGGGATGCCGATAACCAGCTCAATGTTTCCCAGAGCGGTGGCTTTTTCCAGGCTAGGGGATAATGTTTGCTGATAGATGTTCTCAAGTTCCGACAATTTTCTCACCTCTGTTATTTAATTCTATTATCATGTGTGTTTACCTTTTCCTAATTTTAATGGTATAA
>JAUSPR010000143.1 GCA_030655715.1 Thermoplasmata archaeon | reverse complement strand
GCACTTTCCACAATCGAATCGTCTTTATCGAAGATGTCCAGTATCTCGTTGTAGTGTTTCATAGCGATGTCAAACATGCCTTCTTCTTCGTACACCTTAGCTGTTTCTTCAAGGTATTGGCCTTTAACAAAACGATTGCCTCCGTGCATCTTTGTTTGAAAACCTTTTTCGAGATAATGCAGCTTTTCTTCCGCATCATCGGTCGTGCATTCGAGATATGAATATAGCCTGGCCAGTCCATCCAAATCATCTTGGTCCATCAGGTTCAGCACTCTTAGCAATATACTCCTGGCTGCAGGCTTGTTCTGTTTTTTAAGTTCATAATCTGCAACAGACCTGAGGTGTTCTATCAATCGCTCCTTGTCGCCCATTTCTTCAAGCAGGGCTTGTTTCTGTTTCTCAATTTCCTTCTTCTTGTTATCTCCAACTCGCCATTCCATTTCATCAAGTGTCTTCACCATTCCAGCTCTATCGCCGAGCTCTTTGTAAATCTCCAAAGCTTGGCCAATACATTCCCCTGATTCTTCTAACATATAGAGGCCATCATAGGCATCTGCCATATCTCGAAGGCATCTGGCAACAGACTGATGTTCATTGGCCATTCTGTGCATCTCAATTTCTGCCTTGAGGCGTTCCAGGGCTGCCCGGTAAATGCGATTTCCAGGAATTTCGGACTCAAAAGTATCCATATCCATTCAATTCACCTCCAATACGGCATCTTTAGCTTCTCTATTCTCCACTCTGGAATCTATTATCCTTCGTTCGATTTCCACCCTTGTCTCACCGTCGCCGGTGCCGTCAGCGGGTGCGCTAACGCTAGTCTTTTTGTTGTTCATAATCTCCCTCCTTTCGCTGTTCTTGGAGTTAGGAAATGCTCTTCCCTTTGCGGGTTAAGGCGAATAGCCCGTTCGCCCCGAAAGGTGATGTTTTTAGGGGTATAAAATGGTTGTGATATATATTATCTTTCGCAAATAATAATCTATCGGATTTTTTATACCTGGTCTAACACTTTAGGCACTAAAAACTACCGCAATTTTTCTTAATTAATCGCGGAATTAACAAACTAACGGCAATGGATTTTTCTACGATATAAAACAACAAACTTACGATTTGTTTTCGTCAATATTTATCGCTCTTTTAAACAAAACATAATCACCGAACTTATATTTCATCACCACGTAACCGGCATTCAGCCAAGAATTTGAATGCTTATGTCCGCCATTCGACCACCAAGCACCGTGTTTGTACGCCGACTCCGGCAGTTTGAACCCAAGGATGGCCTCTATCTTTGAGAATTCCAGTTCCAGGGTTTCTTTTTCCGATTTGGAAAGGTACTGCTCCAGCGGGGTGTATTTCCCGGAGCTGTCGAACGTAGGTTGATAGTTTGTTGATTTTTTCGTTTTGCTTGGGCGAGGATCTCTACACACGGTTGTAATTTCTTTGTTTTGGTACGGCCTCACTACTTCGCTCGCTGCAATCGCTTTCCTTGGAAACGCTCCTGTTCTATTGTATTCCCTTATTATCCAGGTTGCGAATTTGCTGTTCAACTGAACTTTATTACAGCTTCCTAAATTTACTTTGAGAAAGCGCATCAGCACGCCCCCATCAAAATATGGGATTACGAAGGATTCCAGCACTTTCGGGACGGCGGGTTTTAAATAATCATCCTCTTTTTTTATTCCCAGTATGACTATTGTTGGCAATACTTTATCTATATTGACTTTTGCAAGGTCATTGTATATTGCCTCATGGTAATCTTTTCCTGCAGCGATTAATATTATATCTGTAGGTTCAGAACGGTTTATGATTTCATGTATATGTTTTATTTTTCCAGTATCGATAACTCCTTTATTGGTCAATAAATTCCACCATTGGCGTTTAACATCTATATCATTCAATATTCGGAAATATTGTTTATCACATATAGAATCTAACTCACGATTTTTGAATGTTGCCTTATAGCCTGATATTCTTTCATTATCCGATATCAAGCCGTATCCACATGAAATTATCCATAGGTGCTTTTCACCTTGGATTTCATTGAATGCCTCAACGGAAGCATTCCATAGGGAACCAGAATATAAGTTTTCAGGTGTTCTAATTTTCTGCTCCTTCTCTAATGTTTGCTTCCAATGTTGAAACAACAATGCAACATCATCTTGATGCCCTTTATCTATGAGATTTTCAATAGATGCTGCTATTGAAGGACCTTCAAAATTTTTACTTCCCACACAAGTCACAATTAAATGAAACATCAAAAAGCCCCCACACTCTTCTCAAGCACATACAAGAACTCTGGTTTATAATCACTTTCAACATGATCCACGTTCCAAAGCCCAGATTCGCGAATCTTGTTGGCATTCTTTCCCATCACAAATTTCCCGAGCCACTTCTCTGACTGGGCATCTATTTTCTGGGGTTTATTGAAATTCGACAGCAGCTCAATCGAGTTCCGTTCAATGTACCCACGCATGGAGTCCGGTCCCGGCAAATCGTCTATATCCAGCCAAAGAAACAGCATCTGTCCAATGTGCTCGCTAACCAACTTTTCAATGGAATATTCTCGCTCTCTGATTTCACCTTTTGCGGTGCTTCCAACTGACCAAGTCGCAGAGTGCAACCCATCCCTTTCGATTAGAGCGGTTCCAACGTGAAGCCGGAACACAGAGCCTCTATGATTACCACCTCCGCTGTTTGTTCCCCGGTGCTGGCTGAGCCGGTTCCACAATTTACTGCGGGAACCAGTTTTTAGTGCGTGGGTTCCGACCCGAACGACTCTTGGCTCACCATTCTCTCGATATTCGCCATCTTCAAAGAAGAAATACACGCCGCGCTCTGGCCAGTCCATCCTGCCATTGCATTCAGCTAAGTTTCTTGTTCCTCCGAGATGCATCTCCAATCTATTCAACAAATAATAAAATCTGTCTAAATCTTCTCTTCGTGACATTATATTCCTCCTACTTTCCGCACAGCTCCCCGTAATCGCACCACTTGCACGCCTGGTAGTCAGGTGTCGCCTCGAACTTTCCATTCTCCACATTCTCAATTATCGCTTTGACCCTGGCCCTGATAGCGTTCAGTTCCTCGGGAGTCAGCTCGACCATCCACTCCTTGTCCATGCGCAAGTACCAATGACCAACATGCTTCACAGGCTTTCCATATCGTGCTTCCGCACCAAGCCAGTACAAGGCCATCTGGAAATCTTTCTTCAGTTCCGGCCTTGAGGTCTGGTTCTTGCTGCTCTTGTAGTCAATGACCTCCAGAGTTTCGCCGTTATCATCGATGCGGTCTATTTTGCCTGCAACTCTACGTCCATCAAAATCCAGTTCCATCCATTCTTCGAGACCAATAATCTTGGTGGTTTTACCTGCTTGGTGGGCGATGAAATCTTTGATCATCTTCTCGGCGTCAGCTCGGTCCTTCTTCTCCATGTCCACAGAATCGTAAACTGAGGATTTCCACAGGCTGTCCAGCACTTTCAGGGCTTCTACTTCTGTCATATTCTGCCCCATCTGGATCTTCCTGGTGATGGTCTCGACTACCTTGTGTGTGAGCGTGCCGAGTTCGAAGAATGTCTTTGGTTTTCCAGGAATAAGCAACACATACTGGTAGTAGTAAGAAAGTGGGCAACTATCGTACATTTTCAGGTTTGAGGGCGAATATCTGGTCTTCTCGATATGCACTTTAGTAACTTCATCGATTATCAATCTCAACCTAGCTCTGTAATCTTCTTGGTTCAGCTTATGATTCACGTCAATGCCTTTCATCGGATTGCCCATGCTCTTTGCATAGGCTGTTACTGCATCAATGGCTTCCTGGTAATCCCCGCGGTGCATGCTGGACACGAGCATGTCCATGACCGCTAGGTTGAATGAATCGAATGTCTTGTCAAGCTCTTTGACCAACTCACCGTACTCTTGCGTCTCAAAGGCCTCTCCCGCAGCGATTATCTCCGTTAAGTATCGGGAGACAGCAGTGGTGCCCTTGTTTGGCACTTTGCGGTCAAAATAGGCAATAAAGAGCTTTTCCTTGGCCCGGGTGCAGGCCACATAGAACAGCCGCCTTTCCTCTTGAAAATGTAGCACTTCAGGGCTGGCAGTGGGCTGTATGCCCTCTATGAGTTCCGGCGGGATGTCAATCTTGTAGGCTTTGTATGTGCTCGGAAGATGTTTCTCATTCAGGCATGGCAAAAATACTATAGGAAACTCCTTGCCCTTTGCTCCATGGATGGTCATGAGCTTTACCTTGCCGCCTGCGGCGTCTTCTGAATCGTCTTCCAAGCCAAGCCTGGAAAGTGCATCCAGGTTGAACAGAAATTCGTCCATTGAGGCTTTGGGGTAGATTTCCAGGTACTCGGATGTCAGTTTGAAGAAATAATTCAGGAGCCGTACATTGTCCGTGTTCTTTCTGGCAAGCTCCAGCTTGAAGAAGTCCTTGCTGAACAGCACTGCCCTCACGAATTCTGCAATTCCCTTGTCACCGAGTACGATGAACAATCTGTCCATCTCGGCTTTGAAAGTTACAAGATGGGTTTTTTCCCCAGGATATCCATCTAATCGACTAAGGGCCTCCCACAATGTAATCCTGTCGTTGTCCTTGGCAAATCTTCCGAGTGCCTGGACCTCACCTGGTCGAATGCCATGCACCGGTCTCAACAGAATGCCCCCCAGAGAAGGAGAATTAAGATGTGGGTCTCCGAAGAACCTCATATATGACATAACAGCCTTGACAATCGGCTGGACAAAGTATTCCCTGGAACCGATAATTTCAAAAGGAATTTTTGAGTTCTCCATTACTTCGATAATCGGAAGCGCATCAATCCTTCGTCTAACAAGAATCGCAATGTCCTGATATTCAATGCCGGAAGCATTCAATTCTTTAATCTGGTTCACCACACCGAAGGCCTGGTCCAGATCTGTTGGGTACTTGCCTATGGCAACCAGGTCACCCTCAGCCTTCTCTGTTACAATTTTCTTATCTTCACGGTCCGGGTTGTTCCTTATCAGGTTGGTCGCGACTGTCTGGATGTTACGGGTGCAACGGTAGTTGATGTCCACAACGATGCTTTCAACCTTGATTCCCTGCTTGGAGTAGAACTCCTTGAACTCATGGACGTTGGTCAGGTAAGCGCCCCTGAACCTGTAGATGGATTGGTCGTCATCGCCTACTATTGTGATGTTACCTTTCGGAGCAAGTTTGAATAGTATCTTCAGCTGAATCAAATCGGTGTCCTGAAATTCATCGACAATGATGTACTTGTACTTTTCTTGGTAGAATTTTAGAATGTCTGGATGTTTTTCAAATAGCTTAAGGGCCAGCAGCTGCATGTCCCCGTAATCGATTAGACCTTTGTCGAGCTTGAACTCTTCATAGGCCCTATACGCCTTGGCAAGGTCCCTGAGATATGGAATTCGTTCTTCATCACTCTCGGCCTTTTCCTCAAGGAATTTTTCCAATCTCTCAATTGAAATATTTTCCTGTTTGAATCTGGCTATTGTTCCCTGAAATGTCTTGGCCAAGTCAGTCGGGTCCCTTGGAACCTCTATCTTCTCCAGCCCAAGGTCATTCAGGGCTGATAAAAGAAATGTCTGCTGGTATGGGTCTCTAATCACAGTTTTACCTGCATTTACCCCCAATTCGAGAAAGTTCTCTCCAATTATCTCATTGCAAAAGGAATGGAATGTTGAAATCCTTATTCCTGGTTTTCCAGGCAGAAGTTCTTCGACCCGTTCCTTCATCTCTTCGGCAGCCTTGGTTGTGAATGTCAAAGCCAGAACCTCTTCAGGCTTGAGATTTAACTCGCTGATAAGGTATGCCACTTTGGTAGTAGTCACTCTTGTCTTTCCAGTCCCCGGACCGGCAAAAACCAGCAATGGCTTGTTAACATTCTTTACTGCTTCCTTCTGGCTCTCATTCAATTCCTTGAATAAATCCGCGATTTTACCGCCCCCGTTGCTCGTTTCCATATTGCTCACCTACTATTAATTTCATTGTTGTCGAATGTCGATTCGGGCACCGGAATAAGGTGCTGTAGCCTGCTTTGGCTTTTTTCATTCGTGGAATCCTGGTTCTGCTCGCGTTTCATAGGGCAGCACCCCCCTCTGCCCTGCAGATCATCCCGTCGTGAATTACCACGAGGAACTTGTGGTGGTTGCCCGAGCCCCTGTATTTCATTGGCTTTATCTCGATTTTTCTGGCCGATATGAACCTCCGAGAGAGCTGGAACATCATGCCTTGCTCGAACCACTTTGATCCACCTGCATTCAGCACGGTTGCCAGCCCCTCGGATATGTTTATTGTCTCTTCCCCATCTTGGGCAATGGGCCTGGGCCTCATCCGCATCTCCACAGCCAGTGTTCGGAATTTATCCGATATCGCCTCTGGCAGCACACGCTTGGTCTGGTTTCTGTCCTTTGTCATGTTTTCCTCCATGAATGATTAGGTTCGGCAAGATTATATACTCTATCACGTTATGGTCGTTATAGTTGTGATAACGTGCCTGTAAAATCTAATCTGAGAGTGCTGGTGATGTGTCTGACTTATGAGGTGCAAAAGCCCCTAAAAGCGATAGAGCACTATCGTCCGGACAAAATTTACATGCTTGCTATGACCAAATCCAAGGCATATCAAGAATTCAAGAAAGAAATAGAATTTCACATACCACAGACAATAGATTATACTGTTGTTGAAACTACCGTTTACAAGTTCCAAGACTCATTGAAAGAAGTTCTGTCCATATTGAGGAAAGAGAGATTAGAAGGCAATGTCACATTTGTCGATATCACCGGTCCACCCGCGTTCTCAGCAGCCGCCATGGTCGGATGCATGATGGAAAATGCTCAGCCATTCTTCTGCGGCACAATAGATTACCTGATTCCTCCGGAAGCATATTTCAAGGATGGGAAACCGATAGGAATTTCAACGGCTGTCCATGAGCCTTTCGAGTTGCCTACTTTCAATATTGAGAGGCCAGAGGACGAACTTGTGAAAGGTCTCAGGGTCTGGAACGACATCAAGAAGCAGGCAGGTTTGACTACCGACACACGCGTAATAAAAGCCATGGCCGGCGAAGGATTGCTGTTAGATGTCTTTGATGATAGAAATCATGTGACACAAAATGCCAAGATGAAATACCGCAGGCGGTTCTTAGACAAGTGGCTGGGGAGAGGCTGGTTAGCACCATTGACGAGGGGGAAGTACGAGCTCACAGAGGCAGGAGCGGTGGCGTTGAAGGTATTCGAGTGAGAGATAGGAAATCTCAAATACCCTTTCCACCTATTGAACACACATGGGCTGTTTCGGAGACCTGAGTTGGATGGCGAGCCCCGAAGGCGCTCTGGTCATATTGGCTATGGCTGAGCTTGGGGATGGGGAGCGGTGCCCTGAGTGCTCGGGGAAGTTGGAGAAACTGGATTACAACTTATATCAATGCCAATCGTGTGGGACGAAGTTTAAGGTGGAGTGAAGAAATTTAAACAGAATACAGGTTATGTCGCAAAAGGGTGACACATGTCTATGGTTTGCACAGATTGAAATATAAATAAGTGTCGCTAATTTTTTATGTAAAAAGAAAAAAGGGGACGATTTACCCCGCTTTCCGAAAGTTAACTCACGAGTGAACTAAATTTCAGCCAGTGGGTTCCGAAGTAATCTCGGCTGGATCCACAAATATTAAAGAAAAAAAGGGGAGAGACGACTCCGCATTTTGAAGTTCAGCATAGCCAGTATGTTTTTTGGCAATAGCCAGATACATTTTTCCCCCAAATTGAAAAATAGCCAGTCAAAGAATAATGCTCCCGTCGGGATTCGAACCCGAGTCCCCAGCTCGAAAGGCTGGAATGATTGGCCGGTCTACACTACGGGAGCATTGCGTTTGACCAAGTTGGCAGGCCGCATAAAGCGCTGTCCTTCTTAAAATTTCTCATGGGTTCTGGCGTTTGAGATTGGGCAACTCTTATTCCTTCCCCCTATTTTCAATCTCAATCAAACTTCAACTTGACCCCGGATATCATAGAAATCAAAGATTCCTTCAATTCCTCCACACTTTTTTCCACCCTTACAACATCATCTTTTCTCCACCTGGGGTGTCTCATAGACCTCTTGATATCCTCTGATTCGATGATGTACAGCTTCAATAGTTTCTCTATATTGTCCTGGGAAATAATGTTGTAAGATTTAAATGATGAGCGTTGTGGTGAATCTTTGCCTTCCCAGCGTCTTTTCGGATCTCCGTATTTACTCTTGAATTCTCGGTCAAGGCAACCCCTGATGTTTTCCATGTTCTCAAAAAGCCATATCAGTTCTTCAACCGCTTCATTGGCATTTTTGTTTATTCCTTTGATTCTGTCATAAACCGTTTTTCCGTCCCAGCGTTCTCCCGCTTCTAATATGTAGGCTTTTTCTTCTTCCGAAAGTATGTGCATTTTGTCACCACTCCTATTACACCTGAATTCCCGGTAAGGTTTAAATTGATTTTGATATGTAATAAATCAGCATCTCTTTCAACCCTCCTTCACAAATTGTAAGGAATTTCACGGATTTCCAGCATAATCGATCTTTACTGCACATATGCCGAGAAAGCCCAGCCCTGCGGGACTGAGATGAATCGGCATAAACAGTCGTCGATCCATCGTTGCATACCGTGAATATATGTGCATCAAAAATCGAAGCCAATTAGCTTCGATAAGTCAGGTATGCAACTGCCATATGGTAAACTCCCAGCCCGATTTGTCTGGCATCAATTTCATGTGCTAACTCCAGCTACTTAAGGGGCTGGTAGTTTACAGTACTTGTTGAATCTCATTCTCTAAATAATGAATCTGTATTCCAGAACAACAGAAGTTA
>JAUSPR010000138.1 GCA_030655715.1 Thermoplasmata archaeon | reverse complement strand
CAGATATTTGCACATGAAATCAAAGCTAAAGGACTTTGATAAATCAGGTGCATGGCCTACACACGTAAACTTCCAGCCTGGCTAGAAACGCTAGCCACGTTAAGGGCTGGTAGTTTGCGCAACAATTAACAAATTTACAATTAACAAATCTACAATCCCCCGAGCAAACTTCAGAAGACTGAACTCTTACGCATTTTTGAGCTGTCCGTCTATTGGGGGAAGAGTATTGTCCCGCCCTCCTTGAAAGGCGTAACAACCATCATGGTCTTGGTTTCCTTGATGCCCTGTATCGGTGCCAGTGAATCGAGTACGAATGTCTTGAGTGCCTTGTAGTTCTGGAATCTGGCCTTGAGTATGATGTCCACATCACCCGTGACCATGAACAATTCTTCAACAATCTCGAACTTGGAGACCCGTTTGGCAATGCTCTCTGCCTCTTTGGTGTCAATCTTCAGCATCATCATGGCTACAACCTGATTCTCGCCATAGTAAGTGGCCAGTATTCTCTCGTAATCTTCGTTCTTCTCCATATTTTCGTCTCCTTTATGTCCAGGGGAATGTCATGGGATTAAATATATTTTGGCAATCCCGAATCTATCCATTAAATGATAAATCAAGCAGGATGCTTTATTATCTGTTATCTCAATGCATGGTTCGGTGAAATATTTGGATTCAAAATCTCATATGGATGATGTGAAAATTGTGAAAACCGAGGCCTTGAAAAAGGCAGCCGATGTGGCAGCGGAGAACGTTCTCGGTGTGAAACCAGGTGACAAGGCATTAATCATTACCAATCCCGAGTCAAACGTTTTTTCCATCTCCATGGCAATGTATGATGCAATAATCGAGTGCGGCGGCAGCCCGGTCATCATGGTCCAGCCTTACAAGTCACAGCTTGATTTTGCCGAGAAATCTGTGATCGAAGCTATACGCTCGAACCCGGACATCTGCATATCGCTCAGCGCGGAGAAACTCGGTAAGGACGAGGTCGGAATAAAAAATAATTACAAGTTCGGGGACAAGGAGTATGACCACATTTTTGATTATCTCTACCGTGGCAAGATGATGCGCGCTTTCTGGTCACCCAGCGTCACTGCGGAGATGTTCAGCAAAACCGTACCAATTGATTATTCCAGGCTGAGAAAGGAATGCACAGGAATCAAGGAAATCCTGGACAAGGCCGTGAGTGTTCATGTGGCCTCTGACAAGGGTACGGACCTGACCATCGGATTGAGAAACAGACTGGCTGAAATGGACGATGGCGACTTCCGCAGACCCGGCACGGGCGGCAACCTCCCGGCCGGTGAAGTTTATGTCTCTCCGGCATTGGGCAGTTCCCAGGGCACAATCGCTTTTGACGGTTCAATATCCCTGGAAAAAGGAGATCTGTTAATCAAGCAACCCATAATCGCGCATATAAAAGACAATTTTGTAACCAATCTGGAAGGCGGTGAGGAAGCCGTAATCCTGGAAAAGACTCTTCAGAATGGACGGGACAATGCCTTGGCCATGGTGAAATCTGGCAAGCTGGACCCAATAGCTGGCGATGATTATGCAAAAAATGCAAGAAACCTGGGTGAGCTGGGAATAGGTTTGAACAGGAAGGCGGAGATAGTCGGCAATATGCTGGAGGACGAGAAGGTTTATTCCACATGCCATATCGCTATCGGAGCAAATTATGATGATGATGCCAAGGCCATGATTCACCTTGACGGTCTGATAAAGTTCCCGACAATTGTGGCCATGATGCAGGACGGTAAAAAAATTCCAATAATGGACAATGGCAAATTGGTCATTTAATCGGTTTGGAAATATCGTATTCTGTTCCGATATTTCCAGGTATCTGACCTATGGAAGTAAAACGTGGCAGACCGCCATGCACCGTGCTATTATCAATATATACAATCCAAGCTATATGGCTTGGATAATTCAGGTGCATGGCCTACACGCGTAAACTTCCAGCTCTGGCAACAAATGTCAGCCACTTTAGGAGCTGGTAGTTTACGTATGCGACCTATACAAGTAAATTTTTGGCCAAAGCCAATAATTTACTGTGCGGTGGAAGATTCGAACTCTTCCTGCAGGTCGATAATTACCTGTTCCAGCACTTCTTCAAATGATTCACTTCTATATTCTCTTATTCCGCCCAGGTCGCTCTCTACCCTCGCTATGAAGGCCTTCGGCCCCTTCAGGAATTCCACATTACACAGAGTCTCTTCCATAATTAGTACCTCCGACGTATTTCACCCCGATATTGGGGTAGGTATTTAATGGTTGCTGATTGCACAACCAGTTGATTAAATATTGGACATTTTCGCAATGAGCTGATGATATTTGTCTGACATATGTTTTCACGCTCAAATTTTATTTTTGGGTTGAATAACTATACGAGTCATACATTAACCGATGTACTTTTATACTAGTATATAGATATAGGTTCTTGTCTGACGGTATGTCAGACTAATAGCGGATGGGATGCGCAGACAATCGTATCGAAATCGATTGTTTGAATAGTTGGCCAGGCAGTAAAATCTGAATGAGAACCAGGCTTCATGCTCGGATGCAGGGCATAGAGTCGACATAGCCTTTACAAGTCAGGCTTGCACCATTCGTTTCCATGGTGAAGCGAATGTATCTGAAAGAAATCCAGATGGAAAATTTCAAGTCCTTCAAGGGAAAGATGAGGGTGCCCCTTGTCAATGGCTACACTGGCATCACCGGGCCCAATGGTTCCGGCAAATCCAATATCTCTGACGCCATACTTTTTGTTCTCGGTCCCAGAAGCTCCAAGGCAATTCGCGCTGGCCGCCTAACCGATTTGATTTTTAATGGTGGAAAATCCGGTTCGGCAGCTTCATTCACAAAGGTCTCATTGCTATTTGACAACTCGGACAAAATTCTTCCTGTTGCTACCGACATAGTAAAGCTCACCAGATATGTTAAACGCACCACCGGTAAAGCGGATTATCTCAGCTACTTTTATGTTAACGAGAAAAAATCCTCGCTCGCCGACTTCGATTCCATTCTCTCCCATGCCAAGATCTCCGCTGAAGGTTACAATCTTGTTCAGCAGGGTGATATCACCCGAATAGTAGAGATGGGTCCCAAGGAACGCCGCGGAATCCTTGATGACATAGCTGGCATCAGCCGCTTCGATTCAGACATCGAGACCGCTGAGAAAGACAAGATCGAAACCGAAGACAATCTGGATCGCATCAGCATTATTCTTGAGGAGCTGAGAAAGCAGCTCAAGCAATTGGAATCCGACCGTGCTAGCGCCCTGAAATACAGGGAGCAGAAGGAGAAGTTTGACACGGCCAAGGCCCAGTTGGAGTACAAGCGCAAGGAGAGCCTGGAGAACGAGATTCAAGGTCTCGAGGACCAGATTGGCGGTCGCGACAAGGAAATATCCAAGCTTGCCGTGGAGAAGGACAGTCTCGCAAAGAAACTTGAGGGCATCGTGAAGGAACTGGCAAAGGCCGAAAAGGACATTGAGGCAAAAAGTACCGCGGAATCCGCGGAACTGCGGAAAAACCTTGATGCGCTAAAGGTGGAGGTTGCCAGATGCCAGGATAGTATTCAGAATTCCATTGATTCGATTTCAGATTTGAAGGTCCAGCGGAAACAGAGAAAGGCCGATATGGACAAGCTGGTCAGGGAGCATGAGGCTCTGGAAAGGGAGGTGCTCGATGTCAAGAAGAAGCATAAGATAGCAACCGCTGAACTTGCCGGAGTCACGAAGGAATTCGAGATTGCCGAGAAGAAGCTTGCGGGTTCTGACTCCGCAGCCACGCCGCTCCAGAAGGAAGTTATCGAGATTAAAAAACGTGTTGATGAGCTCACTGAAAAAGTCAGGACGCTCTCCATTGAAAAAGACCGCTTGGTTGACAAGGCCGAACGGCAGAAGAAGGAATTGGATGAGCTTGAGGAGAAGAAGTCCGGGATTGAGTTCCAGCTGAAGGACGCTGAATGGCGTTTGAAGGAGCTCAAGAGCGACGGCAAGAAATCCAGCGGCAACCTCAAAGAACTACAGGCCAGCTACTTTGCCAAGCGCAAGGAAGAAGCTGAGCTAACCAAGCAGTCAATGGAACTGGAAGCGGCAATCAAGACCCTAACCAGGGATTACAATCAGTTGAAAGCTGAAACCGATGCAGTAAAGTCAGTTGAAAGAGGATTCAGCGCCGCAGTGAACGCGGTCCTTGAAGCCAGGGACAAGGGCGAACTCAAGGGCATTCACGGCACTGTTGCAGAACTCGTGAAGCTGGATAGTAAATATGAAACAGCCATCGCCACGGCAGCAGGCAACAGAATGCAGGCCGTCATAGTGAACGATGACGCATGCGCCGAAAAGGCTATTACTTTTCTCAAGAAAAACAAGGTTGGCAGGGCCATGTTTCTACCGCTCAGCAAGATGCTGCCCCAGAGACCACGCGGTAAGTCCCTCCTGGCGGTAAGCGGTTCCCTGGGTTTTGCACTCGACCTGGTTGATTTCAAGGAAGATTACAGGGACGCAATCAGCTATGTGCTGGGCGATACAATTGTGGTTCCGAACTTAGAGGCCGCGAGGGAGCGGATGGGCGGAGTCCGTCTCGTTACAATCGACGGCGATCTGGTGGAAGCATCCGGGGCCATGATAGGCGGAATGAAGGAACGCAGCATGATGAAGCTCGGAACTTCCGACCGCGGACAGCTGGACATTGTTGCTGAGAACCTGCGCAAGGCCACGGAAAAGGCTGACAAACTTGTTGAAAAGCTGAAGGCCGTAAAGGAAAAAGTTCTTGAACTGGAAGGCAAGGTCAAGGAAGTGGGATTATCAGATACTTCCGGTTCGGCAGTCACGGACAACCTTGAAGGCCAGCGCAAGGAATTCAAAGATTCAATTGACAAGGCCAAGAAGGCCATGAAGAACCTGGAAAAGGAACTGGAGCAGACCGGGGAACTGAGGGACAAATCCATCTCTGATTTGGAGCGTTTCACCGCTGAACTTGGTGAGCTAAACAAGAAACGCCAGACCAAGGAACAGGATATGCTGGCAATGGCCTCCAAGGGCCTGGGTAAGGCCATGAAGGAGACCCAGGAAAGGCTGGCAGTATTCACCAAGAATGAGGCGGAACTTTCCGCTTCTCTGGGAGCTTTCGAAAGCAAGTCAAAGGTCCTGAAAGACCGTATGGCTGAAGTGAAAGACTCTCTGAATTCCATCGAGACCAAGCTGAAATCAGAGGAAGAGAATATCAAATCCCGGGAAATACTCCTGGCCAAGAATGAAACAGAGCTCAAGGCCATGCAGAAAATCGAGGATTCAATGGGTAGCGAGATTGCCCAGCTACGCAAGAAGCGCGATGATTCATACAAATCCAAGACAGAGATGGATGCCAGCATTGATAAGATGGCCCATGCCATAGAGGTGAAGAACGATTTCATCCGGGGCCTGAAAATAGAACTGGAAAATGCTGGTAAAAGGCTTTCCGAGGCCGAAGAAGTCGTGAAGAAACTTGATGTCAAGGACATCTCAAAACTCCCCAGTTCCGAGACCCTGAACAAGACAATCCAGGCTGCGGATGCGGCCATGCAGTCCATGGGCAATGTTAACCTGCGGGCGCTGGATGCCTATGACGAGCAGCAGAAGCGGCATGACGATTTGAAGGAAGAACTCGGCCGATTGAAGGAACAGAGAAAGCGCCTGATCAAGCTGGTCGATGAACTCAATGAGAAGAAGAAAATCGGGCTTCTGAAGGTATTCAATGCTGTCAACGAGAAATTCAAGATGGTATATGCTGAACTTTCCGAAGGAGGGGACGCAGAACTGATTTTGGAAAATCCGGACGATCCATTTTCAGCAGGCATGCTGATAAACGCCAGACCGCCCGGAAAGAAAGTTCACAGATTGGAGGCTCTATCAGGCGGTGAGAAGGGCGTGGTCTCCATGGCCCTGATTTTCGCTATACAGAGGCATGATCCATCACCGTTCTACATGCTGGATGAGGTTGATCAAAATCTTGACGCTATCAATGCGGAGAACGTGGCAATGATGGTGAAGAAGAACTCGGAACAGGCCCAGTTCCTCCAGATATCCCTGAGGAAGGTAACGCTCAGGCAGGCCGACCATATAGTCGGCGTCACAATGCAGAAGAAGGGAATTTCAGACATAATAATGAAGGTAGATCTTGGGGACGTAAAGGAGCCTCAAAAAGCTGCTGGCCCGGAGAAAGGCCAGGGAGTGGGATAACATGGAAGCGAAAAGCGAACAACTGGTGAGAGCGGTAATGAGCGAGAGAGTCCTCGAGGCAATGGGCGAGAAAGAGGCGGAGATAATGAATCATCTACTCTTTCACAAGGCCATAGTCAGGGAACCGCATGAGCGGGACATAGATCTGGACAACTACCTCAAGATAATGGAAGAACTGGACATGGGTATTCAGGTCGTTCTCGATAATCCGGTGGACCGCGCGGTCGCAATAGCCTTCCAACTGGTCATCGATGAAAAGTTTGATCCCTGGAACATCGACCTGGCAGAATTTACCAAGCTTTACCTTGACAAGCTGAAGAAAGAGACCGATGTAAATTTTATTATCGCTGGACGTTTGGTCGTAATGGCATGGTCCATACTCAAGAGCCAGAGCATCAGGATTCTCAACAAGGCCGATCAGGTTGACGAGCCGGAAGAAACATTCTTCAGCGAATGGGAAGTGGAACCGGCTTACGACCCCTTGCCTGGCTCCAATTTCAGCGATTTCGTGCTTGGCAGTGATTCCATGATTACCGAGGCAGTGCACAGCACGGACGTGCGCCCGGTAACGCTCATGACACTTCTGGAAGCATTCGACGAGGCCAGGGAGGAAATCGCCATGAGGGAGAGGTTCAAGAACCTGGTCAAGCCCGTAGATACGCCTATAATCATAGCAGACAAGCTTCACGGCGAGAGCCTTCAGGAGGACATCAGCATGACATGGCAGCGCATTTGCCGTTGCGAGGGCGGGCGCATTCCAATTTCCCAGGTCTGGGATACGAAGGACACGCTGGACAAAGTTACTGTGTTCATATCCACGCTTTTCCTGGCAAAGATGGAGAAAGTCGAGATAAGCCAGCAGAAATTGCCCTATGGCGAGATATTCATACAGAATGTTGAATCTAGAGACATGATTCCGATGGAGAACATGGTGAGCATCCCGATAGTCTCGACAGAGAACCTGGCGGTGGTGTGAGTTGGGTGATGTCGAACTTGTGGAGGCGGTACTATTCTCCGCAGGTAAGCCCATCTCGGTAAAGGACATATGCGAAGCCACCAGCCTCGAGGAGAAGACTGTAAGAAGCGCCCTGCGCAAGCTCATGCGCTCCTACGAGACAAGGAACACAGCGATCGACATTGTAAACATTGCTCACAAGTACTCGATGCAGCTTAAACCGGATTACGCCCTGGAAACCGAAGAAGTAGCGCAGAAGGAACTGGACAGGGAAGTTACGAAAACGGCTGTGCTCATTGCCTACTACCAGCCAATGCACAAGAAAGAATTAATCGGTATTGTCGGCGAGAAGGTCCGGGATCATGTGGACGTGTTAATCAAGATGAAGCTGATATACCAGAACCGCACCAACAAGGGATACATCCTGGAAACAGCGCCCAAGTTTTTCGAGTTTTTCGGGCTGGAAGCCAAGTCCAAGGAAGAGCTGAAGCAGATACTCTCGAAGAAGGCCGGGCTTTGAGTTTTCTCTACCTCTAGAACATAATTATTAATACTCTGGATTTCATATACAAACCTGAGGAAGAATATGAGCGAGAAAAAAGATTATTATGCGGGCGTCGGACCGAACATGATGGTACCGCTTTTCACCCGCAGAAGCCCCAATGTGGTATATTATCCAAGATATTCACGGAAACAGATTCTTCTGGCCTTCTTGTTCGCATTCCTCGCAATAACGTTTTTCTTTTGGTTCTGCAATACCTTTTTGCATGTTCCCATTCCTGGAATGAATTAAATCGGAATCATAATTCATTTATTTGTTAATAAATATAATTATCTGATATTAATATTGCTAGCATAACTTAATTATACGCTAGAGTACCTTGTTTCCTGCATGGTCGTTGTACCCGACAAGGACGAACTTGGCAAGCTTTACCCGATATTTCTGGTGGGTTATGATAGTAACTGGCCCACTCTCTTCCGGCAAGAGAAGGAAAGGTTAATCGGCACTCTGGGCCGGGACACAGTTCTGAGGATAGAGCACATCGGCAGCACCGCGATTCCCGACATGAAGGCCAAGCCCACGATAGATATATTGATTGAGCTACCAGCCTCAGACCGTATTGAGAGAATCCATGAGATAATGATTGTCAATGGTTACATCAGAATGGTTGAGTAGCAAGACCACGTTATGTTCGTCAAGGGTTATGGCCCAGCTGGTCTGGAAAAGGAGTCATTCCACATCCATATGTATCCGGAAGGGGATGCCAAAATATCCGATTCCATACGATTCAGGGATTATCTCAGGGGGCATCCCGAGGCCGCCAGGGAATATGGGGCTTTGAAAGAGGAGCTGGCCCTGAAATATGGGAATGACAGGGAGGCTTATACCGAGGGGAAGGGGGAGTTCGTGAGGTACATTTTGAAATTTGCGAGGTGCTGAACGAAGATTTAATATCGTGGACAATGTATTTCACCGGGTGAAGGAGAGATGTCTTTGAACAATATCCAGATAAGGAACATCAACAAAGAATCCGACCTGGAACATTTCACAGAATTCCTCAACCTGGCCCATGCCGATTACCCTGGCCACCAGGACATGTCGGTTGATATTGTCAAGCAATATATCTTCGGTGCTCCTGACTTTGAGGAGAAGGCCAATTTCCTGGCCATCGAGAATTCGAAAATAATCGGCACTGCCCAGGGAGACATTGAAAGCGAGGAAGCTGGCTTTATTGCCATGCTCATCCTTCCGGAAAACAGGTATAAGGGACTGGAGGAAATTTTCTATGACACCGTAGCAGAATACCTGGCCTCGAAAGGCAAGAAGGTCCTCAGGGCAATGGTCCATGCCAAGTTC
>JAUSPR010000131.1 GCA_030655715.1 Thermoplasmata archaeon | reverse complement strand
CCAGCAATATTCGAACTCATAAGTGACTATGTGGTCCTCGCTTGCCAGGTTCACATAGCGCATCGGCCCGTAGAGAGTGGAGACCCACATATTTGTAATCTTCTTCTGTGAAGGCGGATTCAACATATTGGCCGCGGATGTCGTGTCCTGATTCATCCATGTTGGCGTGAAATCTACATCCTCCTTGAAGAGTATGGAGTCCGAAAAGGGGTCCATAATCACGAATGTCGAATTGGCCATGAATGTGAGAAGCCCGCTCCGGACTCTCTCGCCATAAGTGGTGGATACTGCCATTATTGAGTCGTATCCCCTGGCAGGGGCAACATACATGACTTTTGAGATGGGCATCTCAACTCCATCATGTGTTGTGACATCAAGAGTAATGCTCAGATTGCCCTGGTCAAACGGATCCTCTGTCTGCGATTTCTGGGCGAAATCCATTATTATCGTGCCGTTCATGTTGGCCAATATGAACCACATTCCTCCGCCCATGGAGGGTTCGCCGGGTGTGGTTGGGCCTATTATAATAGGATGATATCCATCGGCTGGCGGGTAAATGATCTCCAGCCGGTCGATGTTGAAAATATCTTCTGCTGGAGCAATGAATGAAACCTTGTAAGGAGCCAGCCAGGGCGCGAAAACCGCCATGAACACGAATGCGAAGATGATGCTTAGGCCCGCAATTCCAAGTTTGCTTCCCCTTATAAGCATTAAAACTTTCTTGGTAAGAATGAGAAGGTTTCGCATCTGGCTGTTTATTTTATTAGTGGGTGTCATCGCCATATTATCACCTACATCCTCACCCTCGGGTCAAGGAACCCGTACAGAAGGTCGGCCACAAGGTTGGCCCCGATTATTAACAAAGAGAGTATGAACAGAATCGCACCAGACAGGAAATGATCTTGATTATACAGCGCTTCCAGGTATAGCAGGCCCATTCCGGGGTAGGAGAACACCTGCTCGAAAATGACCGCGCCTCCCAGAATCGATGCCATGGTCAATGTCAGGGAGGTCACAATCGGAAGATAAGCATTCCTGTTGGCGTGTCTTATCCTGACCTTTCTCTCAGAAAGGCCCTTGGCCTTGGCAGTCAGAATGTAATCCTCCCTCATGACCTCCAGGAGTGAGGTTCTCATTAACAGAATGACCCCTGCTACCCCTATAAGGACAAGAACGAAAAGCGGCAATGCCATGTGCCAGAGGAAGTCCAGTGCCCCCGCATAGGGCTCGGTTCCGGAGAGCCCAAAAAATACTACAGTTTCATCCAAACCTGTAAAACCCCCCAGGGGGAAAAATGTCCAGTAATAGGCAAATATCCAGATCATTATGAGCCCAATCCAGAAGGTTGGCATGTTGTAGAAGAATAGTGATACTGTGATGATAGAGCCTTCGGCAATACCCCCTCTTCTCCAGGCTATATAGGAACCTATGCCAATACCGATGATGTAGGAAAGTATGGCGCCGGTTCCGAACAGAGCTAACGTTCGAGGCGCTCTTTGATTAATCAGGTCGATTACCGGCGCCCCTTTGGAATAAGAATCACCGAAATTAAACGTGAACATATTACCCATGAACCTGAAATATCGAACGTAAATAGGATCGTCTAGGCCGTATAACCGCTCTAACCTGGCCAAGTCCGCAGCTGTTGTGTTAGGATTCGCCCTGAACTTGTCCAGCGGGTCGCCGGGCATGGCCTCGAAGAGAATGAAAATGATACTGGTCACTATAATTAAGGTGACCAATCCCTGGATCAAGCGCCCAGCTACATAGCGTCCCATCTTTGCCATATA
Organism: Thermoplasmata archaeon; assembly: GCA_030655715.1. Classification (GTDB taxonomy): domain Archaea; phylum Thermoplasmatota; class Thermoplasmata; order SG8-5; family SG8-5; genus UBA147. Next base: position 5,731 of record JAUSPR010000131.1, on the reverse strand, counting down.
CCGAAACCATAATCCTCGATACTATATTAATTATATTCTGTTATATCTAATGATTATGGCCGGGAACTCCCCGGTTTTCAAGCCAGGGATGAAAGGCCATTAACATGAATCTCGGCAAAGGTTAATCCGCCATGCACCGTACAATAAATTGCATATAAAATCAAAGCGAATTGGCTTTGATAACTTAGGTGTATGGCCTACCTATGTAAACTTCCAGCCCTGGTAACAAACGCCAGCCACTTTACGGGCTGGTAGTTTACATGAAGATGGGCAATTTCAATTTTCGGAAGCCCGGCCCGTACGAGCATTGTAGCCGCTCAGCAAGATTATGTCATAACGGGTGGGTTACATGCTCAAATTAATTCTGGAATCCTGTATACTCGCAGCGAGGTCAAATCTCACCGGCCAACCAGGCTCATTGCCTATTCCAGCCGTCCCGGCCCATTCCCAAGTAGGTTCACCGTTTCCAAATGTCCTCAGACTTTGGATACCGAATAAAGGACTTTGGAAACCGATAAAAGGACTTCGGACGCCGACCAAGTTCAAATGTCCTCAGACTTTGGATACAAATAAATATAGAAAAATTAGAAAAGGAGGAGGGCCGGTTGGCCCTCCTATTGTTCCTGTTTATTGCTCTGGTGGGAGTGTTTCTTCGACCGGTGTTACTGGCTCGGGAATTTCCTCGATTGGCGCTTCTGGCTCGGGTGCTTCCTCGATCTGCACTTCCTCGACCGGTTCGGCTGGTATCGATTCTTCCTCGGCCATGGGTTCCGGCTTGGATGCTGGTTCTTCATCTTTCTTTCCGGCCATCATCTTGGCTAAGATCATTCCAACCAGCAAACCGACAATCAGCATAGCTATTGCCGCACCAGCGACAACACCCGTGCTGAAACCTGTCTTGGCACCCGCTGCGGGTGTCACAGTTTGCCCGCAAACAGTGTGGGAATCCGTGTCCGTGAAGGTCCACTTGAACGATACAGTGCTTGTCTGGTTCGCGTTCAGCGTTACTTTCACGTAGTAGTTCACACCATCTATCTCGAAGGGTACGCTCAGTTCTCCGGCTGCATTTCCGGTGTTGGTGGCGCTCGCAGTCACGGTGAACTCTTCGCCCTGGGTGATGTTGGTCGGGACGTTGTAGGTGCCCAGTGTAAGTTTGGCTATTGCCGGCATCACAGCTTTGAGCGTCCACGGGGCCAGTTCGCGCCTGTTGATCTGCCGAACTGTGAAGTTGTGGAAGTTCGTGTCCGAAACGGAAGTGGCGAAGGTTCCGACCTTCTCCTCATCAGCGGCCAGTTCCATCCTCATGGTATCAATTACCACGTCATCCACAAGGAACTCGAATGTGGTCCAGCCGTCTATTGTTCCGTTGTTGAGGGCGGTGAACGAAATGTCGAAGCTCGTGTTGACCACAGGTGCCGCGGACGGTCCTGCGAGGTCCTGATACTCGACTGCTAAGAATAGCTCAGTATCGTAGACCTGGAGGTATATTGTCTGGCTTGATGCCTCATAGCCTGATTTGGTCGCAGAGATTGGTATGGCCTGCAGACCCTCTATCCTTGGTATATCGAGGAGTGTCTGTATTTCACCGTTCGCATCGGTCATGAGCATTGAACCGCCCATGAACACCGTGGCATTGACAATGTCGTTGCCGTACTCGTCCGTTACCTTGGCCGTGATGTTGGCCTTGTCTCCGAACTTGACAGCGGGCGTGGTCGTGGTTGCATTGACAATGAGCATGGTCGGCTCGCTTCCAACTGCAACGTATGGCACGAAGAAGTTGAATGGATAGTGCGAGTAGTCTTCCTCGGTTACTGTTGCTGTGAACCCGATGCCTGCGTCGGAAGTGTAGCCTGATTTTGCAGCGTCGTATGTGTATTTGATAACTCCCTTCGAGGTTGTGTCATCGTCCATTAGGAATTTTGGTTTAGCTGTTCCCTCACTGATTTGTACCAAAGCGCCACTCAGTTTGCCAGCTAGGTTATGGAAGGTCATGGTGAATTGACCAGCCGGGTCGTCTGCCGATATTATGGTTGTGTCCATCTCGAAGCTGGCCAGTGCCGCAACCGGTGCTCTCCAGAGGATTCCGGAGTCCATCAGGGTGAAGTCAGCCTGTTCCCAGTAGTACGGACCATCAATGCTGTCATTCATCGGAGGCGTATTTGTTCCATTAAATGGACCAGAATATTCCATCCACCAGTTGTTTGCTGTCTTGTTGAATGTCTCGGTGACCCAGTAACCGCCAATACCGAATTCCAGCGGAATCTGGCTGTCAGCAACGAAAGAGGATGTTGTTATTGTGGCTACTAATTTACCCGCGCCATCGGTTACCGATGCATTGTCTCCGTACCAGCTTCCGATGTAGCTGGCCCACCGGCCAAGGTCCCAGGCGTCTCCGTATTCAAGCCATCCCCAGGTATCTCCGCCGTCAAACAGGCCGGGTATTCCCTCGGCTGTCGGCGGTATGAAGAACTGGCACGGCACTCCTACTGCGGGCACTCCGGTCTGATCCCAGACTGTTGCGGTCATTGTCGCAGAGCCCTGGTGTGCTACCATTGCATCGAAGTCAATATCCGCAGCGTATGCCGTGCTGCTGTTTGTCTCGTTGGCATTGCACAGCAGGAATGTGTCGGATGTGGCATAGGCCGAAGTGTAGTTGTAGACCTTTACTATCGCGCTTTGGGTCACATTGCCCAGGTCTATCGCGGTCATGTTGAATGTCACCTGTCCTGTTACATTGGTCGTTTTTAGAAGAGCATCCGGGGTTGCGATAGCATCGCTAAGGGATATGTTGAGTTCAACGTTCTGGACAGGCAAGCCATCCTGGTCGAGGACTGTGGCAGTAACATTGGTGAACTTAGCCAGTGTTCCGGTTTTATTCCCGGTGATGACGTAATTGGTCACACTGGTTATGTCAACCGAGTACCAGGCCTTCACGCTGTTTTGAACTCCGATGATGAGTGATGTGGATTGAACCTCGGGTATTATTGTGTTGGGCACCGAGATATTGGCCTTGAACTGCTCGTACCTGTTGGTGTTGGGCAGCATCGAAATTGGCGGTGCGTGGTAGACAAAGATTACTTCGCCTGCCGCGTTCGTGGCCGTCGCATTGCTGCTGGACCATCCGAACATAAGGTTGTTGTCGACATTGACCATCACACCGGAAATCGGGTCGCCGTATATGTCGGTGACCTTTGCCGTGACATTTGTTTTTCCGCTCGGTGCGATTACCGCATGCTCGGCTGAAAGGCTGAGCGTGGCGGTGGCTGGTATGAAGTTCACCTTGATATCCTTGTCCATGGTGAAGTAGAAGTCGCCCTTGCTCGCATTCGCGAACACGTTGATCGAGCCGTAGCTGGCCCAGTCAACTGTCACCAAAAACGTTGCCATTCCATTGGCGTCTGTTGTTACGTTCTTGAACTGGCCATGGTCAGTAATGAACTCGACATTTGCTCCAACACAGGCGCGTGAATCTATGACGCCAGTTGTTGCATTTCCGTAGTATTCGTTGACCATTACAGTGGCTGTGAAATCGGAGTCAGTGGATACGGAATCCGGCATGGTTATCCTGGCATCAAGAGCCAGTGTACCGTTGAAAGCGACTCTGTCAGGCAGACCATCCGAGTAACCGGCAGTCCCGCCGGTTTCTCCTCCAGTTGTTCCGCCGCCGCTTCCTGGCGGTGCAAGGTTGAATATCGAGAAGCCGTTGTATATGGTTCCGAATGCTGGGATCCAGCCCTGCCAGATGTCTCCACGGTATGCTTCGATGTTGGTCCTGTAGTAGAGCGTGTCATAAATAACATCATTCATTGTGGCTCCGCAGATGTCCTTGATCAATTGCATCCTGAGGCCACTGTCCATCTCTACTTCCATGTCGTCGATCATGGCATCAACCGTTGCGTTGTGGTATCCGGCTGCGTTCGAACCAGCCGGGTTAAGCGCAACATCGGAATCGCTGTGGAAGAAGTCCCTCAAGTATGATTCAGGGAACGAACCGACGCTCCATCCGAGGACGTACATGTCAAAGTCAACTGACACGTATGCCGCGCTCACGATTGTGTCGAAGCTTGTTGGTACGGCCGCAATGTTCAGGCCGATTGATTTCAGGTTCTTCTCGATCATGATGCCGCTGTCAGCCCTTATCGGGTCGTAGTCCTTTGGCGGTGTCAGAATGTTGTACTTGAGAGGCGAGCCGTCAGGCATGTCTCTCCATCCGTCGCCGTCCTTATCGGTGTATCCGTTCGCATTAAGGAGCGCCTTGGCAGCCTCCAGGTCACCGCCAGCAATCCATGCCGGTACGGACGTGTTCACGTAGAAGGTGTTCGTGACCGATATCGGGACGGTGCCCTGGATACCGTAGCCGCCCATCAGCCTGTCCACGATATATTGCTTGTCAACGCAGTAGGCCACTGCCCTTCTGAAGTTGACGTCAGCCATCGCGCCCTTCCTAACGTTGAAGGACATGTAGAAGAGTCCCTGGTCCTTGTTTATCTCGATGCCGATGTTGGGGTCGGTCTTGAGCAGGTTGTAGTAACCCGGGGTCAGAGACCAAGGCAAGTGGTGGACATCGCCGTTCTGGAGTGCCAGAATGGCAACATCAAGCTGCGTGTATATCTTGAACTTTATGGTCTTGACGAACTTAGGGTAGTTCGGGTATTCCACTCCCTTCCAGGTCGTGGTTCCGTTCTTGTCCCAGTAACCATCGTATGCCTTGATGACCGAGCCCTGTTCCTTGATCCAGCTTTCCAGCATCAATGGACCGGTACCAATTGTAGCACCAGTTTCTGTCACTTTAGAACCATAGCTGTAGTCCCAGCCCTTCTCAGTCGTTACGTCGTACCCTGGGTAGTCACCAGCAGCAAGAGCAATTGTGTGTGTGCTCCAGATGTGGTGGGGCATGATTGGTACGGCCATGGTCAGGTACCAGAACATCGCATATGGTTCTGTCAGGTGGAAGTCCACCCTGTGGGTTCCATTTGCCTCGACACCGATTTTTGTGGTGCCGTCATCGTACCTGGTGAAGGTCGTGCCGTCATCCCAGTACAGTGGTCCGAGGACCTGTGTCTGGAAAAGTCCCCATCCCAGTGTCTGGTATGAGAACACGACGTCCTGGGAGTCCATCAGGGTCCCGTCGTGGAACGTCACTCCCTGCCTGATGTTGACGGATATGTTCAAACCGTCCGCGCTAACCCAGGCATCTGCCCCATTTGGACCAGTTGCGCTCTCTGCCGCCAGAACCGGGTATAGCTCGAAATCAGGGTTGTAGGCCATCATGCCTTCGAAGTTCCAACCTATCTGAAAACTTTTCCATACCGCGTTCGTGTCAGGATTCCAGGGGTTCATGTCAACCATGTCTGCCTGGAGCGCGATGACAAGGGTGTCATTCGCGACCTGAGCTGTGGCGAACAGGGGGATACTGGACACTATCATCATTCCGATTATTAGTCCACATACTATTTTTATAGATTTCATATGTTCCTCTCCTTCATTCTTCTCTCAATCCAATAATTGGATTATTTTCATTCATTTATTTTTTTTTGAATTAACCCAACAAATAATAATACTTATATAAATACCTGTCTATTTCTGAATTATTTGTGTGTTATCCGCGAATTATTTCGCCAAGACTTAAGAGGTACTATTGCATTTCGGGTTATGGCACTGAATAATGAAGACCTACGAGCGATAGTGGTTCGTGTTGTGGATTATGATGTTAATACACGATACGTGGCCA
>JAUSPR010000128.1 GCA_030655715.1 Thermoplasmata archaeon | reverse complement strand
TGAAGAACATGCATTCCGGGTTCAACGGGCTGCAGTCGGGAACCGCGCTGATAGTGCTGAGCTTCCTGATACTGAAATCCGCCCTGGACAATAAGCTTGAGGACATATACACCATAGCGGCAATAACCGGCTCCCTGGCCGTGGGCGCGGCCATCGGCGCGGGATTCGCGGTCCAGCATTATCTGTTTGCCGGGATTATCATGCTCATGCCGCACATTGTCAATTTCCTGATGTACGTGTACTGGCGGGTGATGAACAGACGCCACCCGGACGACCCGCGATACGCCCCGGCCAAGTTCGGAAAAATCAGGGACGATGGCACCCTGGAGGTGCCGAACCCTTACACCATGAAGTGGTTGCTGCCGTATTATTTCAGGATGACTGAAAAGCAAGTGGTTTATTCCATGCTCTTGCTGACAATGGCGTTCTGCGCTCTTGGATTTTTCGTGCCGGGATAAGCGGTTGCGCCCTCCCGTTCCCGCCTCCCGGGCATCCTCAGTTCGGAACGCAGTTCCGGTGCAGATAAAACAGGGCGCCACCCCGGCGGCGGGCCCCGGCACGGGGGAGGGCCCGTTTTCCGCTGCGTCTCCCATTATTCCAAGGCTTCCCAGTGCCCTTCTTTCTTGCCGCCGACGCGCCTGAGTTTACCCGATTTCTTCAACTGGGACAATTGCATCTCCACGGCTCTCGGGGTGATTCCTATCACCTTCGATATCTGGATTGCCGTGATATCTGGATTGTTCGTTATCATTTCAAGTATCTTATCCGAAGTCTTATCCGAAGTCTTATCCGAAGTTTCATCGGTAGTTTCCGAGGCCAGGAAATAATTGTTGTGTTGAATGCGACTCCATATTTTCCAAATGTCTTCAGTTTGCACGTCGTGGACACACGTAACTTCGTTCCGAATCTCCCACAGGAGTTCGGATGCAGAATAAAATGGCCCGCAGGACTTTGGATGGAGATTAAAACCATCGAAAATATCATTAACCTCGGGGCCTTTTACATCATTCGATGAAGCTTAAATTTCTCAGCATCGCCATCGTTCTGCTTTTCATTCTCATGCTCGTTCCCTTCTCCCAGGCAGGTTACGGCCTGTCCCTCAGTGGCTCTGTGGACTTCCAGGCCGCATAATCAAGGTCAAGCCGAGCGAGATAATTATGAAACCAGACGGCTCGCTGAGCTGGGTTGAGGCCGTGGTCAAGGGCTTGGCTGAAGAGGCGGACCCGGAAGAGAAGATTAGGAAGTTTGTCAAGGCCAGGAAAGAATTGTGGTGTTGAATGCGACTTCAAGCATTTTCAGGCAGAGCGTTCGACTATGGTGCGGTAACTTATTCTAACTAAATCCAGCACCATCTGGCTCGCAGCATTCTACAAACAATCGGTGAATGCGGGAGCTAAATTCATGCAATATGAAGCATTCGCCTTGAATGAGCGTTTTCAAAACAATCACATTCATCAGTTTCCGCCGTAATCGTCAGTCAGGATACAATTTGATTACGGCGGTTATTACGGCAATCTGGAAACAATAGTGATTACCGGGAGCCAGCTTCGCAAGCATCGCCAAGTAATTGCCATTCAGTCATTCCAAGACCGCCTAGCGCCCTTTCTTTTTTGGACCGACACGCCTGCATATGCCCGCTATCTTCTGCATGCCACACTTCCTGATTGTGCAATCCATGTGCATTTAATGTGCAATATGTGCTATTTTTATGCAATCTCATAATAAGAACCAACTCCTTTTTTACCGCTTTCTTTGAAGATCCCCTTCCTGACCAAATCCTTCAGGTCATTTGTTGCGGTGTTTCTAAAACAACCATTCAACTCCTGGAACTCCTTATTCGCAATCTTCCCTTTCTCCTTCACATACCTCACTGCCCTAATCTGCCGCCCGTTCAATCCCAGATCGAGGAGGTATTTCTCCGTGTAAATGTCTTTCCTGAACGTGATGACGAAACTCGTCCCTGTATCCTTGAACTCCGGCTCCGGCATCCCTGCCTTCTCGCACTCCTCCAGCATCCGGTTGGTGCCGGTACCCCAGTTCTCAATCAGGCCTACAAGAAAGAAAGGCTTGGCAATGAGAGAGTTCGGAGGCACTGACTCGTGCTCGCCCTTCAGCTTCTCCACGGTTATCCCAGGCGGCAGCTTTCCGGGGCTCCATATTTCCAGTCTGTCATCGAATATCCGCACCTGGACATTGGATGTCTCTCCGTAATCCCGATGGCATATCCCATTCACGATACCCTCCCAGATGGCATCCAGCGGATATTCCCATTGCTCTATCCTCTCGGGCTTGCCTACAATCTTGACTCCAAGTTTCAGGTTCCTTTTTATCGAATTCATCAATCCATCTACCTGAGAAAACAAATCACCGCCTATGACATCGAAATCCTCGAACTCCAGCGGCTTGGTGCCTTTGAATCGACCGCATTTCGTCTCGGATTGGATGACGTACTGCTGGGGATCGGTGCCGAAGAGAAGGACAGCTGCGATGGTAAGGTTCGATTCACCAATGAGCCCCATCTTCGCGAGGAAATCCTGTTTGCTTGAATATTTCACGGTCCAGCCGCGCCGTTCTTTCGACGTCTCGACGAACTTACGAATGGCTTCCTCACTGATGTCGTCGAGCGTCGCGCCCTTCACCGCCTGAGCCGTAAAGCAATAACCCACGCCGAACCTGGACAGCTCCCTGAGTTCGATGCTCGTCAGTCTCTGGTTTGTCCTTCCAACTCTCTTGAACGCTCTGTCAAAGGCGAAGACCGGTTTTATCGGGCTTTCATTTACTTCAATGGAAATAATCTTCTTTTTTTCCAGAACCTCGACGGCTATCGACGGAAAAAGAGGCGGGTCAGTATTCCTCTTGATGTCATTGGCCAGGTTTTCAAGGGTGTTTTTACCGATATCCACACCTTTTATTTGGCCCGAGTCGTCAATGCCAACAAAAACCTTGCCGCCCTTACTATTCGAGAACGCGGACAGCGCTTCAAGAATTTTCTTCAGTTCAATGAGGGATGATTTGATTTCGACAGTTTCGGATTCTTCAAATTGTGGTATTTTAGACATATTCACCCTCCATCAATATCCTTTCCTTTCATAAACCTGATGGTCGCCCATCTCGCGTCTCAGTCCTCCGAGCGCCACCCCCCAGAACACACACATTCCCAGGAATGGATGCCGTTGGTCTGGCGCGCCCACGCGCCAGTGGTTGCCGAGCGAGCATGCCGACCCGATTTTTCTTGTTTACTGAATATTTTTCTTTTGGAGGGTCGGCCCCGAGACGACTGGGTCGCCGAGGCAAAGCCGAAATCGCAGGTTCGGCTGAGAGCGCAACGTGGCTAAAAGAAAAATACTCGATGACCAGATTTCCTGACCAAGTTAATTCTCTCAGCAGTGATGAGAGTTTCTCAGAATCTTTGTACGTTTCATAAAACTGCTTCATGCGCCAGAGATTCTGCGCCGAGAAACCGCGGATGGCCGGATCATACTGTCTGATATGAATGGCCAGGGTATCCACAACCCCTTTACCCCATTCCCTTGTGGCTATTTGCTGACTGAGGTATTTTCCTACATCCCAGTATAAGTCTATCAAGGCAGTGTTCACCGCCCTGTATGCTCGGGTTCGGGCATTTTCTATCAGTTCGATAACGTGATTGAATTCCTGGTTTGAGACGATTTTACTCACACTAATTCACCATGAATAAGCATGTTCCTGGAGCCATATAAGAGGATGTCGGGGGTTTCCGAAAGTGTTTTCCTCCACCTACCACGCATTATCACACAAGTATTCACCCAGTAGCATGTTCCGCTCGCAGCCTTATCGCGCCACCCCCGATCGCTACGCCCCACAATTACACTATGCGCGACCCGTCCAGCCCCCTCTCCGGTTCACGGGGTCGATGTTGTCCATGCCATGTTATAAGGTACCATCGAGACCACCACCCACACCCTCTACCTGGACTATGAAGCACTCCTCCCCGCCCTCACCTACACTGGCGTCACCATCTACATCCGGGCATCAGTCTAATCCGGTTCTCTGAACCACTCTTCCGGGGCCGTGGGAATCCGCCGCGTGCCGTGCAGATACCTGCGCAAGGGCCCGAACCGGGATGGTTCGGAAGTTCAGGCATGCGGCTGACTTGCGGAACCGTACGGGAACCGGTCGGTTCCGGTCCCGTTCTTTTCATTTTTTTGTTTCCAGCGCAGCGGCTGGCCGGTGCCGGAACCCTGGGCCGGGTTTCATCCCGGTTGCGCCTCCTCCTCGGCATCCTCGCCCGCACGCACATTTGGGGAACGGCTGCGCCCCTATTGGCATATAACCTGAGGAAACGTGCTTTGGGAACCGACCAGATGCCGGAGCCCTGTGGCCAGTTTGGTCGCCGGTTTAAGCTTACCCCGGCCTCACAGCCGGGGCATGTGGGGATGGCCGGTGCCAGCGTACTGTCTTTGGAAATCCGGGTGTTGGGGTGAAGTTTATGGTCTGGCGATATCGCCCGCGCGGGATTCCGGTCCAACATGGAGTTGGTCTGGCGCGCCCACGCGCCAGCAATGTACCGAGCGAGCAGGCGAGGGCGATTTTTCTATTTTGCTGAATATTTTTCTTTTGGAGGGTGAGCCAGCGCAGCGAGGTCAAAAGAAAAATACTCCAGCGCAGGGCTTTGTAGAAAACAAGGACGCTGCAATCGAAGGCGGAAATGTTGCGGGAGTTGCAAGAAAGGAACTGGAAAAAAGAAGCAGCCAACCAGTATCCTCATCTGAAAATTATTTGGATGTGCCGGAGAAGGAAAAAAGGAAGAGACTGAAAGACGAATAGACGGGCGTCCTTCCTCCACCTCACGCTTTCATAAACCTGATGGTCGCAGGCTTGGGCGTGCCGTCTCCAGCCGCGAAGCGCCCCTTCCCAGCCTTCCCGGTCCCGCTACCTCCTTCGCCCTCCAAACCCGCACGCATATTTGATTGGCAGCATGCCCCGCCTGTTTTAGTCTGTATCCAAAGTCTGAGGACATTTGGAATTAATTGTGTGCTATTACATGCTGAAGGGCGGGGTCGCAATCTATTGGCTGTATGTGTGACAGCATTAGGTTGGCAAAAGAGCATTTTGTTGGCACCCTGTTTTATGAAGCCCCGCCTGTGAGGGCGGGGTAGCGCCGGCACCCGGCCTGACCCGCATTCTCATGGCGGCCGCGACCGCCGATACCGCCAAACTCCAGATGCGTACTCTTCCGAGCATCAACCGGAAAACAGCGCATGGGCCCGCTCAGCGGCGCGGTGGCGTGCTGGGCGGGGCTACCCGTCGCCGCGGCGCGTTGAACGGCCGCGCCGCGTCGCCCGCCCCCCCGGTTGTGGCCTCCTCACCCCACCTTCCTCGCGAGGGCCTGCGCGCCCCGGACGACGACGGGGTTGAATGCAGCCCCCAGCAATTCCAAATGTCCCACAGGACTTTGGATACCGATAAAACGCATTCGACAATGGTGCGGGTACATTTGATTGCTGAATCCAGCACCATAAAATTCCCAACATTTTGATGGCAAAAGGTGAATGCGGGAACTAAATTCATGCAAGCTGGAGCATTCGCCGTGAATCAGCATTTGAGATACGATGAGATTCTCAGCGTCTGCCGGTAATCGCCATTTTCCAAACGATTTGATTACCGGAACGTAACCACTTCAACGCAAAGATAATCTGCTCGATGGCGATTTTATAATTTGATCTAGGTTAGGTTCGGCTTTTCTTTCAAATAGCAATTCCCTTGTTTCCACTATTCCATCAACATTAATCCTGAAACTGGTTAATTGCAAGCCGCAATCCCTGCAATAGGGATTTTTTATCGCGATGTCTGAATTGCGGCACCTTGGACAAGTAAAGCGTTTTCCCTTTGTATGAAGATAATTGAGGATTTTTTCAGTTTCATTCAATGCAATGGCCCGTTCATTGAACCATTTGATTATTTGCTCTAAACTGTCTTCTGGCTTTAATTCTTTCATGTTGTCCGCAACACTTATTGCAAAATTAACGCTTTCTTCCACGCTGGTCGATATTAGCAGATATTCATTTCGGAGTAAAAATGCCAGTGAGGAGTATATGCCAGTTCTTTTCATTCCATCCACAAAGGGATGATAAATGAGCAGAGATTGAAACATGAATGCGGTCTTTTTTATTAGTGTATCAAATGGTTGGTAGTCAAAATATCCGGTTTTCATTCTGTCTATCATTGAATCAATCTTATCTTTACCTT
>JAUSPR010000101.1 GCA_030655715.1 Thermoplasmata archaeon | reverse complement strand
GCACCTGAGTTATCAAAGCCGTTTGGCTTTGATTTCATATGCTGGCATATGTACGGAGCATGGCGGTCTACCTTTCGCCTATATCTGATATAGAACTGATTGAAAACATTAAATCCCGGGCAGTATTATCAATCCTCATGAAACCGGGGCTGTACATGAGGTCCGCCAATCATCTGGAGGACGCCCATGTCCGAATGAAGGAGATAGGGGTCTGTCAGGAAGGAATAGACATAATGGCCTCCAAGATGCGGCACTTCATTTTCATGGCCAGGGGTCTTGACCCGCGTGCGGCTAATATTCTAAAGCAGGAGATGTTAACAGTAGGTGCGGAAGCAGCCATGTCCTATCACACGGTTAGCGACTTGACCAGGCCGACTGATTGCCTGCTTTCCGGAACTGAAAGGCAATTCGACATCGCAGTAAAAAAACTTGCCACCCAGCCATTTGGATTGTCGATTCTGGCATCGGACATCGAATGCGCTATAAAGAATGTGTTTTGCTCTGAACCAAGGAACTTCGGGCCTCTGGAAATTGGCGGACGCACCCTGGTAATGGGAATCTTGAACATGACGCCAGACTCTTTCTCCGGGGATGGGGTTTCAGACCATAAAGAAGCAATAGAGAGAGGAATTGCCATGCAGAAATCCGGTGCCGATATAATCGATATTGGCGGGGAATCAACAAGGCCAGATGCAATCACACCCAGCACGGAAGAGGAAATGAAGAGAGTCATTCCGATTATCGAAGCCCTTGCAAGCCAGCTTGAAATTCCGCTATCCATTGACAGCCGCAATCCTGAAGTGGTGAGCGCGGCCATTGAGGCAGGAGCCAGTATTGTCAATCTTGTTGGCGGGCTGAGAACAAAGGATATGGCCAAGGTCATATCCGAGACTGCAACGCCCGTAATTTTGATGCACATGCAGGGCGAGCCAGGTAATATGCAATCAGACCCGCAATATCAGGATGTGATGGACGATATCATATCAGAATTGAGATGCCAGACAATGCTTGCATTGGAAGCAGGAATCGAACCCTGCAATATCATGGTGGACCCGGGCATAGGATTCGGCAAGACCAAGGAGCACAACCTGGAGATAATACACAGACTGGAGGAGATGAAAATACTCGGAATGCCAGTCCTCATTGGCACATCAAGAAAATCCTTCATCGGAAAGGTGCTGGATGCCGAGGTCGGAGAAAGGCTGGAAGGCAGCCTTGCTTCTGCGGTAATTGCCTCGTTGAATGGCGCGGACATCGTGCGGGTGCATGACGTGAAGGAGACTATCAGGGCATTGAAAGTAGCCGACGCTGTGCAGGACCCCTATCGTGGTTATTTTTGATGATGTAAACTACCAGCCCCTAAAGTGGCAGGCATTTACTGCCGGGGCTGGAAGTTTACCATATGGCAATTGCATACCTGACTTATCAAAGCAGAATGGCTTTGATCTTCGATGCTCACGCATTCACGGTATGCAACGGTGGACCGACGACATGCCTCTATCCCTGGCTTAAAGTCAGGGGGTTCTCGGCCTTTATCACTAAAGGTCGCGGTATCCGGACAAGAACATGTTCAATGAGTCTGAGGTTGGCCCTGCGGGAAGCCGATTTTTGAGGTTTTTCTGGTAGCTGGCAGTAGCGATATGTATTTCGGCAGATTTATATAATAGTTGGCTGATATGCAGGTTGATAATATGGTTAAGACGCGTGCGACCATCACAATATCTGGCGAAGTTCAGGATGCTGGTTTTCGAGGCAAAGTAATGCGCATGGGTCAAAAATCTGGCCTTACTGGATATGTAGAGAATCTGCCTAACGGCTCGGTTCGGGTAATCAGCGAAGGTGGGGAAGAAACAATCAAGGATTTTGCAAAGATGCTGGACATCCACGATGACGACATAGAGGTGGAAGATATTTCTGTGGACTGGTCTGATGCGACAGGCGAGTTCAAATGGTTTGAAGTTAAATTTTCTGACTTGGGCATGGAGATGTTCCAGGGTTTTGCGACTGCTGGGAAGAAACTGAGTGCTGTTAGTCAAAAAGTTGATGGTGTTGGCCAGAAGGTTGAAACCGTGGGCGAAAAGGTCGAAGGCGTTGGTAAGGATGTCAGGGTAGTTGGGGGGAAAATTGATGTTCTCACACTCTCTACAAAGGAGAATTTTAATGAATTGGGTGAGAAATATCATGTCATTTCTGAGGTCGCTTTATCGATGCAACAGGAGCTTGTAGAACTACGAAGAGATAACACAAGATTATTAGATGCCTTAACGCTTTTAGTAAAGGATTATGTAGAACGAGGTAAACAATAAACCAATGCGTAAACAACCAGCCCCTAAAGTGGCTGACGTTTGTTGCCAGGGCTGGAAGTTTACAAATGTAGGCCATGCACCTGAGTTATCAAAGCCTGTTAGCTTTGATTTCATTTGTTGAGATATGCACGATGCATGGCGGTCTACCACGTTTTTACTGTTCATGCCGATTCTTCTCAGCCCTTAAGGACTGAGCGTTCTCGACATTTGTACAGTAAACTACCAG
>JAUSPR010000071.1 GCA_030655715.1 Thermoplasmata archaeon | reverse complement strand
GGCTGAGGTCTATATCGCCCCTGCAACTATGCGAACTACAAGCTTGCACGTGATACATGGAGTCCACGTGTTGTATGGCCGGGTGCCATACTGTGGCCCATTACGTGCTATTCGTAGAGGTCGCATAGGAGGGGAGGCTTGCTAAAGTCCGAGGACTCGTGCCTCTGGGGCTGTAAGTACGCCTACCCCTCAGCCTATTTCATGGAATGCTTTACAGAGATATAGACCTCACGGGGTGTATATACAAGGGGCTGGTAGTTTACGCGGTTCTGTCGAACTGCCAATCTCTCACCCACTCGCCTGAATGCCACGCCGAACCAAATTGTCCGTGCCTGGGGGAAGTTGCTATCGTATTAGCGACTTTTGCCGGAAAGTTGACATTTCATTAGCGACTTTTGATATGTTTAAATATGAGTGATCGCATATACCCTCACATGACCGACATTGCCACCCTGAGAAACATTCTGAGGGACGGTACCGCGTTCCTGCACACCCCTCGCCGGGGGCTGGTCGATAGAGAGTGCCTTGATGCCTTGAAAGGAAGGGAGAAATTCGAGGTGGTGGAGGTCCTGACAGGTGTGCGCCGTTCGGGAAAGAGCACGATACTTCACGAGGTGGGGAGAAGACTGGCGGAAAAGGGACATGATGTGGTCTACATAAATTTCGAAGATGAACGCCTCATTCCGTTACCGGGGGATTTTCAGGATATATTGGGTTTGATAACATCGGATACGCCGGTGCTGCTCCTGGACGAACCGCAGAACATGCCGGGCTGGGAGAGGTGGGTGCGCAGGTTGCATGACAGGGGAATTAAGGTGTACCTCACCGGCTCCAATTCCCGCCTGCTGGGCTCGGAGCTGGCCACGGCCCTCTCCGGAAGGAATCGCACGCATGAGGTTTTTCCGTTCTCGTTCTGTGAGTATCTGAAGGTGAAAGCGTCCGGCCGCATGCCGTCGGATCGGCTCACCATGCATCTGGGGGAATACATTGTCGAGGGCGGTTTCCCGTATCCAATCATATCCGGGGATCGGATACATGCGGATTACAGAAGAGACATTGTCGAGAGGGACATACTGCTCAGACACAGAATGTCCGACCCGGAACGGTTCAGGATTCTGGTTAATTTCATCCTCTCGAACCCGGGAATACCTCTTTCGAAAAAGAGGGTAAGGGGGTTGCTGGACATACATCATTCAACCATGAGGAAGTATTTGGGGTACATGGAGGAGGCATTTCTGGTAATCACACTGGAAAAGTATGGTCGCTCCCGGAGGGTGGGCCTGCAGAATCCGAAGAAGGTATACTCCGTTGACAACGGCCTGCTATTGGAAAAGAGCGGAAGGGGCCTGCTTCTGGAATCCGCAGTGGTCCAGCATATTCGCAGACTCACTCCGAATCTTTACTATTGGAAGGATGTGAAGGGTCGGGAGGTGGATATATACATTCCCGATATCAAACTGGCTATCCAGGTGGTTTACGAACTTAACCCGCAGAACATCGCCAGGGAGGAGGCGGCCCTTGATTCGGCCGTCGAAGAACTGGATTGTGAAGGGTTGATTGTATACATGTATAAAAAAACAGAAACCAGATACAACAGCGTGAACGCGATTGATTTCCTGCAAGTCTCTGACCCGGATGGTCTCAAAGCGGTTGGAGAATCTTGAACGTGTGGTCACCCCAGCTCCACAATATCGCCGGACGGTTCCACAAGCCCAAGCACTCCGTCTGCTTTCAATCTGCTAAGGAATTTTGACCTTATCATAGAATCTCTCCGCCCCTCTAAGAATCACATGATTTTTAATGATTTCTCTGATAAGGGGGGAATCTGGGTCGAACTCCCCGGTCTTCACCCGAACCTTCGAGTGGGCAGACTCCATTCCTGTCTTGACGGATTCATCAAGCGTTTCCGCGTAGATATCTATGTCACGGTCCTTTCTGGCCGTGAACTTCGCATAGCTTCCGAAAAGGACCACCAACCCTGCATCGGTCCTGGCCAGCATCTCTTCTAGTATTACATTGAGTTCGGGATAGGTCTGCAGGAGCTTGATGAGCTTGTAGCGTTCGGCGTTCAGAACGTGGTTCCTGGTCTGAAACCCCTCTTTCAGGAAAACAACCTTGTTCTTTCCCTCCATGCGGAAATCCAGAACATTGTCCATTATGAGGTCGTTCACCCGCCTGTGAATAGTGGAATGGGGGATACCAAGTTCAGCGGCTATCCCTCTCACATGTATTCTGCCTCTCAAAAGGGCCAGTATGATTTCTGAAGAGATATTGTCTCTGTTTTGAACCATGTGTTCCAATAATGAACCATTATATTTAAATATATCTAATTGTTATTTGGAAAATCCCACTCAAAATATTGCACCTTTCTGGCGTTCGTCACGTCCTTGTCACGTGCGGTGACTTTCACAGCGTGTCCCTGCTTCTCCAATTCCCATATGGTGTTCTTGAACAGCCAACCGGGTTGGAGCAAATGCACGTGGGCGGGATGGCCCATATCAAAGAGTACCTTCATCGACTTTCATTATCCCCTTTCATATATAAATGGCTTCGCACAGGCGGTAAGAGTTCAGTCTTCTGAAATTGTCGATTTGTTAATTGTAAATTTGTTAATTGTGGCAGGTAATATGCCGTCCCGTCAATTACCCAATTGAAAATTACCAAATCATTCAATCTACAATCGTAAATCTAAAATCTACAATCGTTACACCTTCATTTCACTGAATACTTACCACAGGCGCTTGGTCCCGATTCAGGCGGTGAATGCAAGAACTCAAAGCTAAGCGATTTTTCATTACTTGGAAGTTTACCCCGGATTATCTATCCAAACTTTCACGAACTGGAGTTGTAAGCGTTTTATTGCACAGTTCGCGCGTTCGCCATGGGTAGTCGATTAGTCTCAATTTCTCCCACTGCGAAAAGGCCGGTAATCGTCAATAGGGAAACAATAGTGATTACCGGGGGATTACCGGGCTCCTAATCGCCAACTTGAGCAGGCACATAGTGAGCGCCCCTGCCCTTGCCGACGAGCCTTACCAGTCCTTTTAAAATCAAGTCTGCAAGGTCCACTCTTGCTCATGACCGAACACTTCTTTGTGGGTTAGATAAGTATCACTTTTCATCTCTTGGACAACTTGCTCGTATCCAGCCATATAATCGGGGTTAAGCATTGCTCTTATACTTTCGACCCACTCGTCGGACATCTCAAATATAATGTCTGATTCTTCATCAGATAGTGGAATAAGTATCTCCTCACCCATTGCTATATCCTCTACCTTTATAGATTGTCCACCATATTGCATTATATATTCATGACCATAATCTGTTATCTGTTTTGAGTTCATATGGCCGACCACATGCAATACGCCGTTTACATAATCCATAATTGCCTGGTTTTTGTCAAATAATTCCTCAAAATAAGATACGTATTCTATTCCACGCTTTGTTATTTCTGTGTATTCCTCAGTATATAATCCAGCCCTACTTAATACTCCTCGGTCTCTATACACTCCAATACTTCTCGCCCCTTGCGCATCTCTAACATAAACATGGTGAAGCCCATTGACTTTATCCTTCTCCATCTCTGACTGAGACAAGAAAAGAATCTTTTGTAATTTGACAATCCCCATTGTTTCCCGCATTTCCTTTATCTTTTTACCAACGTATAAAGTAATCAATTGGTCTATCAATCCATCCTTTAGGTTGCGATTATGAAATTGACTCATCACCTAACCTCCTCTGTTGCTGAACACTGCCCCCATTCGGCATTGCTTTTTATCACTGGCTTTTTAATCCCATCCTAATAATCAATAGTTGCAAGGTATTATAATACTTTCGGAGAACGTAAGAGTTCAGTCTTCTGAAGTTTGCTCGTGAAATTGTAGATTTGATAATTGTAAATTTGTTAATTGTGATTGGTAATATGCTCCGTCAGTTACCAAATTGAAAATTACCCAATTTAAAATCGTCAATCACCCAATCGAAAATCATTCAATCTACAATCGTCAATACTTCATTTCGCTGAATACTTACCGGAGAACTCATCCCAATTGTATTATCAACCCACATCGTGAAGTTCAGCCAGAGCCTCGCCCTCTCCCACGCCCCTCGTGCATATGCCCCGCCCCCCCGCGCCCTCCCGCATGGCCGCCAGCAGCAGGTCCGAGTATTTCTCCAGGGTGAAGTCGCGGCTCACTCACGCGCCCCCGCCGTCGGCCGCGCCGCGTGTGCCTCCATCAGCCACTTCCACAGCGGCACAGCGCCCTTGACATCTGAATCATTGGCTACCAGCTCACCCGAAGAAATATCAAGCGACTCCATCGCACCGCGCAGACCGCCCTGCTCACGGGCGACGTTGTCCGCAGTGAGCCGATCGCATGCCTGGAGTGCCCGAACCGGTCTCCCGCTCTCCGCAAGAACGAAGTCGCACTCCCCTTTTCCTTTCCAGTAGAATATCTCCTGCTCAAGCCTGGCAAGCTCCGAGTGGACCGCGTTCTCCACGAGCCCGCCCCGCCCCTCGCCCAGCCGCAGGGCGACATTCGCGAATCCATTGTCCGCCACGTACACCTTCTTCGGATTTATCTGCCGCTTGCGCAGAGATTGGTCGTACTTCGAGACCTGGTCGATGAGATACACCTCCGCCATGTAGCCCATGTACCTGTTTATCGAATCGAGGGAAAGGTCATGCGCTCTCGAGAACTTCCTCGGGCTGAACAGCGAGCCGGCATTTGAGAGAATGAAGTCCGCCAGCATCTTCACCTTGTGGTACTTTGCGTTGTGGCGCTCCACGACGTCCTTGTGAATTATATCGGCAAGATAGCCGTTCAGCAGTTGCCTCTTCTGTGCCGGGTTATCTCTCAGAACGACCTCGGGCATGCCGCCCCATGCCAGGTAATCGTCCAGATGATGCCGCAACTTGTTGACCGTGCTTGAAGGAAAGGGCGGTTTTGCATCGAAACCATGCCAGTTCAGAAGTTCGCGGAAAGAGAGAGGCCTGACCCTGATGCTTATCTGTCTTCCCGTGAGCAGGTTCGAATACTCCGGAAGAACGTATTTGGAGGATGA
The DNA here is from genome assembly GCA_030655715.1 of Thermoplasmata archaeon. Lineage (GTDB taxonomy): Archaea > Thermoplasmatota > Thermoplasmata > SG8-5 > SG8-5 > UBA147. The sequence goes on along the minus strand of JAUSPR010000071.1, from coordinate 628 downwards.
GTCTGTCACGAACGCCTGCTCCAATTTTCTCAGGTCATATATCTTCTTGAGGAACAAAGCCCAATCCGGGCAGTTGTGCACTTCATCCAGGAAAAGGTAAGGTTTTCCCGGAGGGTTCAATTCCCTTTGATAAGAATCGAAAACCTCCTTCAGATGTTTGCCAGCCAGCACCGGGTCGTCAAAATTGACATAAAGAATGTTTCTGGGGTCAACGCCAAGGTCTCTTATCAGGCGGTCCACAAACTGGAATAAGATGGTCGATTTTCCTGTCCTTCGGAGGCCTGTGATAGTTTTTATCTCCCGGAACGCAGTCAGTTCGTCAAACCGTTGACTGAGATGTCTTGGCTTTCCAAGCAGTTCGGCCCTGACCTTCCTGGTCGACCACCATTCATTCCATTCGGCCAACGATTCTATCATTGTGTCTTGAATAGGTTAACTGACATATAAATATTCCGATACATCGTAACAATGTATAACAAAATGTTCCGATACATCGTAACAATTATCCAAATCCGTACAATTTAAAATCTCTGGCATCATAACATTATTGTCCTTTACCGGGTGCCCCATGTCGAACAATACTCTCATCGCGTCACCGCCCCCACCCCCCCGGCCGCGCGCTCACCAT
>JAUSPR010000062.1 GCA_030655715.1 Thermoplasmata archaeon | reverse complement strand
TAGTAACTACAAATAAATTGGTAAAGGTGGTACGCTCGTAAAATCGGGTTGAAAATAAGAGAAAAATTAGGTGTTATACGCTAAGTTGTAAACTCCGGTTCATTGCAAAAATTAATTAACCATATCAGTATGCATTGAAGCTAGAAGCCAAGGTAACACGAGCAAAGTTACGTCTTTGCGAAGTACCTGGGCATGCATATAAGCAATCAATAGCTGAATGCCGAGGTAACATAGCGGCTATGTGGCGGACTGCAGATCCGCATACGGGAGTTCAAATCTCCCCCTCGGCTCTCAACAGTTTAAAACATTGGGGAGATATGCAACCCCTTGTCAAAGGATCGAGCAAAATGGTAATGGAGAAGCTGGGCGCGTCCCTCAAGAACGTGCTCAAGAAGATTGCGAATGCCTCGCATGTCGACCAGGACCTAGTTAAGGAAATAGTCAGGGACATTCAGCGGGCACTGCTTCAGGCCGATGTTAACGTTCAACTGGCCCTCAAAATCACCAAGGACATTGAAAATCGCGCCCTTACAGAGAAGCCCAAGGCAGGCATTAACCCGAAAGAGCATGTTGTCCGTATCGTCTATGAGGAGCTGGTCAGTTTTCTCGGCGAGAAAAGAGAAATCGGCCAGGAAAAACAGATAATCATGATGGTGGGTCTTTACGGCCAGGGGAAAACTACCACTACGGGCAAGCTGGCCAGATATTTCAAGAAGAAGGGCAAGAAAGTCGGATTGATTGCCGCGGACGTTCATCGACCTGCGGCTTACGAGCAGCTTAGCCAGATCGGCACGCTGATTGAAGTTCCGGTTTTCGGCATTCCCGGCGAGAAAAGCGCTCCGAAGATTGTGAAGGAAGGTCTGAAGCATTTTGAGAAGTCTGACATCATCATTCTGGATACTTCCGGACGGCATTCCCTGGAGAAGGATTTAATCCAGGAAATAAAGGCCATATCCAAGATTGCCAATCCCACAGAGAAGATAATGATTGTTGACGCGGCAATGGGCCAGCAAGCAGGCCCGCAGGCCAAGGCTTTCCATGAAGCCGTCGGAGTCACGGCAGTAGTCCTGACAAAGCTGGACGGCTCCGCAAAGGGCGGCGGCGCGCTCTCAGCGGTCAATGTGACTGATGCGCCAGTCCTGTTCATCGGCACGGGCGAGCATATCGAAGATTTAGAGCTCTTCGACCCGGATAGATTCATTTCAAGATTGCTTGGCATGGGCGATATTCGTTCCCTGCTGGAAGCCGCAGAGGGCGCGATTGACGAGGACAAGGCCGAGGAAACCATGAACAATATCATGCATGGGCGGTTTTCACTAATCGAGATGCGCGACCAGATGGAGATGCTGACCAATATGGGGCCGCTCAAGAAACTGATGAGTATGTTTCCGGGCGCACCAGCAACCATGCCCGAAGAGGAACTCGAGGCAATGCAGGAGAAATTGCGCAAGTTCAAGGTAATCATGAGCTCCATGACCAAGGAGGAAATGCAGGACCCGAAACTGATAAAATCCTCAAGAGTGAAGAGAATAGCCAGGGGCAGCGGCATGAAGTCCCAGGATGTAAGGGCGCTCCTCATCCATTACAATAATTCCAAGAAGCAGATGAAGGGACTTTTAGGCAACAGGAAGCTGCGCAAGCAATTGCAGAAGCAGATGAAGGACGGCAGCTTCGGCGGAATGGGGATGTAGATGTCTAGTTTCATCGTCGTAGGCCACAAGGTCTGCACTGATAGGGGATTTTCCCTGAATGACCTGACTGGCTCCACGGGACGTTTGGATGTTTTACTCAGATGCGTCAATTCCACATTCATGCTGTCCAATGACATTCGCCGGGATTTGGACCTTTATCTTATATTTCTGGGAGAGCCAGACCCGCCACGGACGCTCCACTTTGTGGGCAATGAGCTGAAATATCTGAACCCTGACGAACGTTCGACCGCTGCGCTGGTGAAGAACGCGCTCATGAAGAATGCGGTTCATGACTGGACCATGTCCACGCCGGGCATATATGTTTCCAGGAGGGGGTTCGCGGATGTGCTGGCGGAACTGGCTGGCCGCCGCATAATCTATCTCAAGGAGGATGGTGCCAGCATTTCCGATGTAAATCTGAGCCAAAATGATGTTTTCGTGCTCGGCGGCAAGAATGACCTCACGCCTGATGAGGAAAAAATAATTCAGGAATGGCCAGATAAACAGAAAATATCTCTCGGCCCCAGAAGCCTGCATGCAGACCACTGCATCACAATCACAATGAACGCGCTAGACCGTTAAATTTCTGCCAGTTTTTTCCATGACCAGCTTGCCGCCCCTGATTATCATATTGCCACGCAGCATGACGCCGACCGGGAAAATCGCGCCAAATCCCTCGAACGGTGTCCATCTGGCTTTGGAATGAAGTTTTTGGCCATCAATTTTTACCATGTTCTGGAGGTCATAGAATGCCAGATCCGCATCATAACCAGGTTCTATTCTTCCCTTCTTGAGGTCGAATAAATCCGCAGGAAGCTGGCAACACATGTCCTGCACGGCCTGATGTTTAACAAGGCCTTTCTCGGCCAGGGCCAGCATGAGCGGGATGCGTGTTTCAACACCGGGTATGCCGGATGGCGTAGCCGCAAAGTCTCCTGATTTCTCTTCCAGTGTGTGAGGCGCATGGTCGCTGGCTATTATGGCCCGACCTGTTTTCATAACATTAAATAATTTGTCAACAACCGGCCTTTTCCGCAGGGGCGGGTTAACCTTGCCCTGGGCTCCCAGGTCCATGGACTCGTCCAGCAGGATGTGATGTGGCGTAAGCTCAAAACTTGATTTATTTCTCTGGGCCATGTACACGCATTCCCTGGTGGTGAGATGGGCCAGATTTATTTTTGCAGGCGTATCGATGGCCAGTATGGTTTTGACAGCTTCTGATTCAGCTTTCATATTCCGAATCAGATTGTGCCTGTGAAGGTCTGTACATTCATCATTGCTGAATTGGCCGGGGTCTTCGGCATGAACTGTGACCACTTTCCCGACCATATGTCTGGATGTGAGTAAAATTTCAGGGGGCGAATCAACACTGGAAGCTGATGTGGTATCTGCCATGAAGAGCTTGAATCCGATGGCCATGGGGGCCATTTTGGCTATTTCGTCAATGTCTGCCAGCTGGGCAAAAAGTCCGAAATCCACATTCGCTTTTTCAGATGCCAGTTCAAGCTTTTCCTGAAATGCAATGGCATTGTCTGTCGCAGGTATCGTGTTCGGCATATCCAGAATCGTGGTTGTTCCACCGAAGGCCGCGGACATGGTGCCAGTGTAAAAATCTTCCTTGTTTGTGAATCCGGGTTCTCGCATGTGGGTGTGAATGTCCACTCCGCCAGGCATGGCCAGATAATTCTCGAAATGAAATTCCTTCTCACCTTTCAATTCAGCCTGAACGGCGCTTATCCGTCCATTGTCAATGCCGATGCATATGGTTCGAAACGCACCGGCCTGCAATATTCTGGCCTTTATGACCAGTTCATGCGCCATCCAGCTTCTTCCTCCTAACAGTTCCACGCGGCTTCTCCTCGGAGAACACATCGCCTTCGAACGAGTATATCCTGGTTCGAGAATCCAGCCAGGCATCTGCGAATAAACCTGCCTTCATGCAAGTTTGTCCGAGATATTTTTCCACATCCCAGCCCCATTCAACAGGGACCTGGGGCAGCAGAAGGCCCTTGAATCCGCCCTGCTCGACTATTAGCCCGTGCTTGCCGATTTTCACGATGTTCAGGTACTCCTTCGGGTTCTTGACCTTGATTCTTTGGGGGGGGGATAGAAGGCTCACTTCCACGACAATGTTGTCCAGTTCCGAAGCCTTCAATCTTGGGAATCTCGGGTCCCTGGTCGCACTTTCCGCGGCCTTGACCAATGCATCTTTCAATGGGAAATATGGCTCGGGAAAGCCAATGCATCCTCTCAAATCTAGATTAGGATAGGTGTTCAACGTAACAAATGCGCCTGAGTCGTTTTGAAATTTCTCCGGAACCTTGATTTCCGGCATGGGAATTCCTTTAACGGACCTGTCTATTGACGCCCTGGCTAGCTTGACTGCCAGTGTGCCGTCCTCTTCCTCATACATGGCCGGGACATTGCAGACCTGCATAAAACAATTATCCTCGATTTGTTGGCCATTTCAGATATGCCATGAAGAGTATGATTATTACCACGACAGCGATTGTTATGGCTATATTCTGGAATGTCCAGACATTTCTTTCCACGGTGATTTCACCTGTCACTGTCACAGGGCCGATTGGCGCGGCACCATTTTCTGTATAGACTGAATTGTCGATTAAGACCACCAATTCATTCTTGACCAGTGAGTCATATGAATATTGGACCTCAATAGCATTTTCAGAGGTCTGGCCTGTCAGATAGTACAGGGACGGAAAGTTCAGGTCGCCTGAAACACTGGCCTTGTAAAGATTGTATGCAGTTAAATTTGTCAGATAGAAGTCCACTGGGCCGCCTTCTGCAACTGCCAGGTTGACAATCAGACGGTCGCCCAATTCCAGTGGTATGAGGTAAGCCAAATCCTCATTTGGCTGGAGCGTTATGGATATCTGGTGAGTGCCGTAAGGAAGCTGGACAGTTGCTGCGCTTGTATTCAGGCAGAGAAGGCTCGCAAGGGCCAGGGCCAACAAAATGGATTTGACATTCATCTTCAAGTCAACCTTCCGATTTCAGCGTCACTGTGAAAGGGTAGGGGTCTCCTTCGAAGACGCCTGCTTTCATGGTTGGGTCATTTTCAAAAATCACCCTGGCAGTTTCCGCATCCTTACTGGCCAGATCTTTCAGGTATTCGAAGTGCTGACCGAACAGCGCTTCTTCTTCCTGTGTTGGACTGGCTTCCAGCATACCCGGACGGGATGGCCGAATACGGTAAGGCCATTGTTTATTTTCCATGGGGAGGAATTGCGTTCCGTGAATTTAAACTTGACGTGCCATTGCCCCTCTCCCTGGCCCATTCCTCTTTCAGCAATTGCTTGTACATTGTTTCCTGCTCTTCTTCCTCGATTTTGATGAGCTCGACGTAAACAGATGTCTGGATAAGGAAGAACATCACGAAAGAAAGAGAGCAGAACACTCCCATGAATATCTCGGATGTCACCACCAGCAATGATGGCAACATCATGGCAAGATAAAAGAACCATGCGCCGAGCTTGCGTTCATAAGATGAATTTTTCATGAATATCCAGTGAAGAAACAGGAAGGCGACTCCAATGAACCCTATAGTGAACGGAATTGAATAGGCTGTGGAAAAATTGTATGTTATTGATATGGCTGCGAGGAACAGGAAGGCTGTTAAGCATAGCAGAAAACCGAGTAGCCAGGCAAGTTTCCGTTTCCCTGATTTTGTGGGCAAGGGCCTAGCTCTCTGGTCCAGCAAAAGCACGCAGGTAATTGCCATCAACAGACCAAAAAGGATGGTCAACAGGAACGAGACTGCAAAGCAAAGTGCTCCCAGTGCGAGAAAAACAAGGTAACGTTTCTTGCCCCGTAAATTCCAGTCCTTGAACCTGGACAAGGCCCAGAAACCTCCGGACCATAGACCGATGAAGATGGCCGTGGCAATTGCGAAACCGAGGCTGCCAGAGTGTTCATATATGTACTGCTCCGAGTGCCTTCCGAACCTGTTAAGGCCTGTGACAAAACCCGCATCCTTCACGGAGCCTTCCAGGTCATAATCCGGGGATTCCGCGCCGAAGTCCCACACATAGTAATGGTAACCTGCAAAGAACACCTCATCTGCATTCCGGTTAAAATCAATGATCTGGGTGTCTGGAATTCTGAAAATGACCTGGGTGTTCTGGACGCCGTTCCATGCGGGCGTTGTGCCAAGCGGGAAGAAGGCGGTGCCGTCCGGAAGCGGGAGCTGGAAACTTATGACGGTCCCTTCGACCTGGCTTTGGCCGTATGTGGCATATACCAATTCCATAAAATCCATCTGGAGCTGCGGGTCGCCAATGCTGCGCAGAATACTGAAAAGTTCCGGGTTCTCGTTTCTACCAAATTCATAGAAGTCGTAATAACCGTAGGTCGATATTGTCGGTGTCACCGCCACAAATCTCCTGAAATCCTCCAGCTGGGTCGGGTATCGCTCCGCTATCCTGTTGAATTTTTCCTCATCGATTGGCGGCCGTGTCACAGCGCTTATCACGCCGACATTGAATTCACCGTATCTCGCAATCATCTCGGCCACATCAGCCGGGACGTCGACACCGCTGGCCTCATAATATTCGCTCAGAGAATCGGTGGAATTGAACGAAAGCAGATCCATGCTGACGCCGTCCGCTATCTCGTAATGAATACCGCCATCGCTGCCACCCATTCCGATGACCATGACAAAAATGCCCATCATCTGGCATCTGGCAACCAGCCCAATATTGTCCAGGGTGCTTGAGCCTACTTTTCCAACCGCGTGGTTTTGCTTCTCTGCCAGATTCAGAATGCCGTTGTAGTTTCTTTCGTTCCTGAACTGATGTTCCGATGTTTGCGACCCGCTGACAGCGGTGGGCCTTGTCCTGAGAGGAATTAAAATCGTCAGGTTGTTCCCCGGGTCGAGAGATACCACGCTGAGGAACAGGTCCAGTATTTCGAATTCCGCCGAATCGGCAACCCTGACGTACGCTATCTGGCGATTCTCGCGCAATGTCCCGTGCAATTCTGTCCTTATCATGGGTATGCCGTCCGCCATCACGGCGGGCTGCACTGATGCCAGAATCAATAGTGCAAGCACAATTCCGATTGTTATCTTTCCGTATGATATCATATTTATCAGGTTGAATTTGGTAATATTGGTACTTAAACTGTATTTTGACATGTCAACTTTCAGAACACTTTTTATAGAATATGGGCAATCGACCTTCCATGGTTGCCGGAGTATCAATACCGACAGAGGACAGGATTTTACTTTATCTTCTCAATTTTGGAAGCCTGGACGATATTTACGAAGCAGATACAGGTCTCACGCAGAAAGGGATATCTATCAATGTTCGTGTGCAGAGAAAGCACATATCCAGATATCTGAACAAGCTCATCGAGGATGCCATGGTGGAGGAATGCGTGCGCCATGTCAAGGGCGCTAAACAGAAAATGAGATGCTACTGTCTTACTGGCCAGGGAGTTAAGAGGGCCAAGGAAATCCAGAAAATCGTGGGAAACAAGGTCGTCAAGGTGCGGATTGATGATGAAGTAAAGAACATGAAGATATCCGAAATCGACGGCGCAACTTCCGTGCATTTGAGGTTCTCCGACATTGTCTGCGAGGCACTGGAAACTCATGATATACTTGACATGAAAACCCTCGAATCTATTGAGGAAAACCGGCGCCGGATGATTGATGAAAAGACCATGAAATCCGAAGTTTACAAGCAAGCGTTGGCGGTAGCCTGGCGCAGCGGTGTGCTCACCACTTCTGAGAAACACCTGATTGACGCGCTTAAAACTCATTTGGCCATTTCAGACGAAGATCATAAACACATGGAAACAAAAATCATCAACGACATACCGCCGCTCAGAGCCACCCATGTTGACCTTTACGATGAAATCCTAAATCTTATAGGCGGGAAACCGACAACCAGGGAAGAGAATATTCTGGAACTGCTGAAAGACCGTTTAAATAAAGATTAGAGGTCTGCCAACTTTTATCTGTCAATATGGGCTTAGGGGATGCATCATGAAAATTCCAATGGGCATTGAGTGCATTGACAATATGCTAGGTGGTGGTTTCGAGGCCGGTGCCATCACCGAGATTTACGGCGAGGCAGGCAGTGGCAAGACCAATTTATGTATTCAACTTGCCAGAAATGTAATAAAGTCTGGAAAGAAAGTAATTTACATTGATTCCGAAGGACTGTCCAGAGACCGTATCCAGCAGATTTTTGGAGCTGAGTACGATGTCATGGTCAAGTCACTGCTGATTTTCGAACCGTTCGATTTTGAGGAGCAGGAAGCGATTATTGATAAAGCCGTAAGTTTAGCCATGAAGAATGAGGAAATCGGGCTTCTAATTCTGGATTCGGCAACCGGGCATTACCGGGTGGAACTGGCAAAGGACCTGGAGCGGACCGAACGCCGCTCATTCGTCGCTCAGGTCACGGCATTGCTCACGCTCTGCAGGCGCAGGATGATGTCTGTTATCTTGACCAGCCAGGTATATACTGACATTGAGAGGGGCGTGTTCAGGCCACTGGGCGGCCATGTGCTCCGGCACAATTCCAAAGTCATAATCCAGCTTACCAGGGATGAGGAGATGCTCGGAAAAAGAACCGCAATCCTGATGAAGCACCGGGCAATCGCCGAGGGCGAGTCAACAGATTTCTGGCTGACAGGCGATGGGATCAGGTGCGAACGTGTCCAGGGTTGAGCGCGCATCCCATCATTATTCACAGCGCATTCGACAATGGCAAGGTCGGGGTGGGGGTGTTTTGGGCGGTTGGCTGGGACAAGTGGGAGTCGGCCGGTGCCGGAGCCCTGGGACCGGGTTGAGTGCCGATTTAAACACCTCCCCGCCCTTACAGGCGAGGCTTCCAAAGGATGAGCTTAATCGGTCACCAGGCCAGATTCGGACAATCTGGCCCACAACCCCGCCCTCACAGGCGGGGCATGGTGGAGTTGGCCGGTGCCAGTTTGCAGTCTTTGGCAATCTGGGTGTCGAGACTATCTCAGGCGGTATGACTCTGGCATGAACCCGCACCCATGCACCATTCATTAAACAATACTGTTGTTCAAAGAATTCATATATCAAATTGCTAATGAGGTAACTAATGGACGAAGAGGAACAAAACAGAAAATTTACCGAGGCAATGCTAAAAGGAATCGAATTTCTAGATTCAACTGATTTCGATGATGCAATTGATTCCTTCAAAACGGCAACAAGTCTAAGGGAACAATCAACAGATGCATTTCTTAATTTAAGCAACGCGTACATGGAAAAGTTAAATAAAAAGTATAAAGATACACATGGCCCAGAGTGGCCATTTGTAAGGTCCGAATTGATTGAAGAGAAACCTATAAAGTTTAGTGATGAAACAACAGGTGAAATTAAAACAGTATTATCTACTAATTTAATCCTTCCCGACAAATTAGAGGTTCCTGATGGCTGGTTCGTTCAAGAAGGGGATGAGATTCTCGAACAATATTGCAGATGTTTCCAGAGATACGTTCAATTAGCCCCATGGGATGATGGGACAATCAATGACATTATTGGAATGACGGAAATGCTGGCACGATGTGTTGGGGATTATAATTACGGAATAAATATCCTCATTAAAGAACAAACGTCGAGATTTTTACATTATAAATTATGGGATGAACTAGGAAGCTATTATTTTGGCAATAACCATGATTTTCCAGAAATTGGAAAAATTTGTTTCGAAAATACAATAAACTCATTGACACAAATGCACAATGCCAGTATAGAATCTTTGGCACTAGCAGTAAAACAAATCAACAAAATACAAGAAATGGATTCTGATGCTTTTATTTCACAATCTATGTCAGAGGACGAAATCAATGCATTAATGAATTCCATTGATGGTATGTTTTATCATTACATTAATAAAGGTGATGAAGATGTGATTATCACATGGGCAAATCTTGTCTGTATGGTAGAACCTAATTGCTTGGACATAATTATCCAAGAACTAGCTGAGAAATGCCATAAATTATCTAAATATCCCCTAAATAATGAATTTGAACATAACGGAAGTATTCTAGATAATGAAAAACCATTCGTTTACTCTCAATGGGAACTATTTCACAGATTTGAGACAACTATGAGATTTTACATCGAACGATCTTTACAGGACCATTATGGCTCTGAATGGTGGAAACATGGTGTACCAGATAAATATCGTTTACAAGCTGAAGAGCGAAGATTAATAGGAATTCAGAAAAATCCTATTCATTCCAATGCGGACCCAATACAACATCTGGAATTTTTTCATCGTACTAGAAATTATACACCCTTTTCATCTATCCCCTAAATATGCCAAACCCAAAATCTATAACCCTAAGACACATATTTTATGACCATAATCACTGGCAGGAATACATTGGCATGAGAGAATTAGACCCGAATATTATTCAACAAGTAGAATCCATGATGAAATGCGGAGACTATCCCGAGCATGTGAAATATTATGTGTGCCCTAAATGTGGAACCCGAGAGAAAAGAGCATTTCGTTGCAAGACCCGTTTATGTACTCATTGCGGAAAACAGTTTGCCGATGCCTGGGCTATAAAAATGGAACGTGACCTGTATGAGGTAATTCACCGTCATATGATATTTACAATTCCCTCATCGATTTGGCCATTCATGGATGAACACAGATATCTATGGAAGGTCATGTTGGATACAGTTTATCAAGTACTTCAAGAGATGATGTCGGGCCATGATTGGGGAGATGTAGTTCCAGGTGTCATCTGTATATTCCATCCATTTGGGAAAGATTTGAAATTCAATCCACATGTTCATGCACTCGTTACAGAAGGTGGTTTGAAAAAGGATACGATGGATGAATGGATTCCAGTTACATATTTCCCATTTAAAATACTTCGTAAGAAATGGCAATATCTGCTCTTAAAAAATCTCAGGAAAGCTACAAAAAATACCTTGACACATTGGACAATTGAAGAACCTTGTTTTGAAAAATATCAGAATGGGTTCTATGTCCGGGCAAAGGATAGGGTCTGGAATACACGAGAATTAGGAAATTATGTCGTAAGATACGTGCGACATCCAGCCATTGCAGAAAGTAGAATAATCGGGTATGATGGTAAGACTGTAACTTTCTATTATGACAGGATGGATGATTCTGAAAGTAACGGACAAAGGGTGGAGGTTACGTTACCAGTTATGGAATTTATCGACAAGATTGTGAATCTGATTCCACCGAAGGGATTTAAGATGATACGACATTATGGACTATATTCAAGGAATCAGAAAAAGAAAGCCAAAGAAATCATGAATGGATTGCAACTGTACGACAAGAAAAAGGAAGAAAAGTTGAACTCAATGTTGAATAACGTATGGAAACCCCTTTGCCCAAAATGTGGCGAAACTATGATTCCCGAAGAATGTTATTATCCAACTTGAGTCGTTCGTAGTCATTCACCCCCGAAGGGGGTTTTTGTTCTATCTCGTTTTTTATCCTCTCAACCAATGTTCGCTCTAAGTTAGCCAATGGCCGCCGAGAACCATCTTTCTTGTAAACAATCCAACCTAACACAACAGTTCGACGACTTCTGATTCCATTCCAATAACCCTTTATCTCGGTTTTTCCATAGGGATAAATTATCGGAAGATAAAAATCATAGTCCAGTTTCTCAATGTCATCAAAATTCAAAACTTCTGTTCTGTCTTCATAGGTGAAGATAATACCTGATTCTGTGAACTCAACAGAATTTGGTGCCTTAGTAAGGGCACTTTTTAGCGTCCACGCTTGAACAAACATAATTAAAGCGAAAACGTCCAAAAACAACATGTAAAACACGTTCAGAAAGAATAAAAGAAAACCTAAAATGACAAGAAAACTTCCTGCGATTAAAAAATGTATTCTTCTTTTTTTAATCTTTACAAAGACCCGGTTTTCCACGTTTCGACACATTTTTTCATCCATGGATAATCCGTCTATCATTCATTGATAAGGACAACTGGTACCCAATATTCTACCCCCCCTCCTAAATGGGAAATCGAAAGGTCGTAGACTCTCTCAAACGTTTTGTCAAAATCAATCAGCGCTATATAAAAAAATCCACCACTATGATCTCGGTGACCGTATGGAAAACAAAGATTCCAATTTAATCCAGCTGCTGCTTCTACTCCTTCTTCGAGCCCTAGAGTCCACCAGTTTATGTCCACTCCCATTGAAATTTGGAGGTATATATCAAAGAATAGTCTTCCGTCGGTAAGTTTCCCAAAAACTATTGAAAAAGATACAGTAAAAATGTCTACTGGCCCACAGCCAAAAGTAATTATAAATCCCATAGGAAATGGTAATAGGATGGTAGGTGAAAGAGTTATTATTTCCTCTGAGAAATTTTCTGGTGTGGTTCCGGGTAAACTGATATTAACAGGAAGCGTGAAATTTTTTATATCTTCTACGGCACCTTCGATTATCTGAGGAAACATGTTTTCATTGGTTTCGGGGTCGATAAATAATTTATTTGCCTCAGCATCGACACCACAATAATTCACTCCCTGAACAACTAAAAAATCTAATATATTTTCATATATAGAGGTAACTGTATCAATGGGATCAGTAAGGGATATTGTAGCAAATTGGAGGATGCTACCCAGTAAGATTGAATCAATGTCTACTCCCACAATATCTGAAAAGAAAGAATATATTACATCATAGATATCACCTGGATCTATAATTCCTGCTTCGATAAAAAATTTACCATCCGACATGCCCATGTTAATCATCATGAACTGGGGTATTAATTCTAGGGAATTCACATCATATATCCCCGTATAATCTTGAAAAGCAGAGTAGTCATCCAGTGTTAGATCATCTGTGAAGTCAATTCCCTCTCCTTCTGGTATATACTGATTTGAATCTACATTCGCTAAATCCAAAATATTCGGAGCGATGAGAAAGTAGAGTGTTTCTATCAAGCGTTCCTTAAATCCGGGGAAAACATCTTGCACCAACCACTCTATCAGATCCCCCTCCCATAGATGGTATCCGAATTCTATGAGTAAGGTTGCCAGGTTTTCCATGAAGGTCATCCAGTCAGCAATGATGGCCCAACCATACTCTGCTACGTATGCCGCCCAGTCTTCGATGGTTTCCACCACGACTTCAACCCCCTCTATGATGAGTTCCACTCCCCCAATTATCGCCTCGCCAACCGCACTCCCAAATCCACATACTATTTCCCAGACTCCCGGACTGTGGTGTGTGAACCGGAGGCCGATAGTGAAGAGGTGGTCATAGAACTCTTGCGGGAGGGAAAGTTCGCAGATTTCTCTCATCCCATACGCTTTATATCCATATCCCATTAAAGCATCCAGAAAGTCGTATGATTCTGTTCCCGTCAGTGTGAATGTAACCAATACTACGTTGTCTCTGGTGTAATTATAGAGCCATTGGGCGGTTGATGGGAACAAGGACAGCGCGGCATCTTGGCTCTGGATATAATGCATGAATTCCCCGGGCATTATTATTTCGTTCAACCCCTC